>JALWPK010000206.1 GCA_026995045.1 Gammaproteobacteria bacterium
ATGGGGCCACTGGGGTATATACCTCCAGCAGAAGCTGAGGCAAACTACTACCGGCAACTAAACCGTCAGGCTGCGATGGCAGCTTGACTTAAACAAAACTGCCTCCTCGATACCCGGGGCGGTTCAAAGTATCTATTTAAATGTTTTTTTGTAATAGCTGTCACGGGAAGTTTATGTACGCAGGCTCATGCGGCTCTTGTGCAGGTATCTAGCTTAGGTGGCCTTGTTACATATTCAGGTACATTATCTATGATGAGGAGTTTTAATCTTGGCGGCCTAAATTTTACATTTTTTTGAATACGGAATCTGTGGAATGAATGGCGATAACCCAAATTATGATGCATATATTGCAATGGCGGCAAATGCAATCGTAAATAATTATACTGTGAAGATTGGATGTACTGGTAGTTCACTTGAGGTTTTTGAGATACAAAACCCATAATTTGCAAATATTAATGGTCTCAAGATTATTTCAACATTAATTTCATGCAATTTAATTGTGAAACCTCGATCTGTAAAGGAGAGCTGTTGGCGCTTTATGAGTATTCAGATATGATTTTGAGATTATTAATAGCTCAATAGAGGCAAAGTATGGGCTTCGCCATACTTTGCCTCTTCAGTATTCAGTATAGAGAGTAGTAATAAGTGCATAATGTGAAACCGATAGCTTATTTGGTTCTTGGTCTTCTTGCAGGAATCCTTTTTGCATATTTAAGCGGTAATTTTTTTAATGCTAAAGATAATCAATCTAATATTGAACTTGGTTCAGGCATGAATAATGAGTTAAAACAAATCAGCCATGCTCTAGAAGAGCTAACTATTAGCTTGCAGGAATTGCAGATTACAAACAATCGGTCATTCACTGCGGAGTATATTGAAAATGGTCAATCATTAAAGTTGTTGGTAATACATTCCGTTAATGAGGCAGTGCGTAGTGCTTTGATGAGTGTCTCAGGGGTTTGCTCCGAGTCAGTTTCAAGTTTAAGTGACCAAACACTTTTTTTGCGTGATGATAAACATGAGCAGCGATTTGAAGAAGCTCAAGATTGGGTAAATTCCCATATACAAAGTAATACATTCACGATGACAAAGTTTGCTGAAAGTCATCTCGCTGATGACTTAACCCACGATCAAGTTAAAAGCCTTATTTCTGGTGTTGTTGAAAGCATTCGATCCGGTGTGCTAGATCCTGCAATAGCAATGCAATAAAGAAGCGTAACAGAAGGTTTGACTTGCCGTTATTTTATCTACACAGCCAATATAGGACGATAAGTCTCGTTTTGGCTGATTAATACCCGGTATTTCTGCTCCAGTTGTTGAAACACCTCTCAACAATACCCTGGTTAGTCGGAAAGCTTTACATTTGCATGCATAAAGCCTGTCAGAAAGTCTGTCTTGTTAGCTGAAAAGTAAAAAATATTTCCTATACTCTTGATATTACAAAGCTTTACTCAGTATGGCATGAAAAATGCTGCTGAATAGGCGGTAATTGAGATTTTTCAGGTAACAGGCAAATGGGCTCTGACAATAATAATAAATATACTGGACCAGAACGCCGTGTGCGCGACCGCAGGAGCGGGGTGGATCGGCGGACGGTTATTCGATTCGGGGATGTGCTGGGGCGGCGTTCCGGGGTGGATCGCCGGGTATCGGCTCGCTAGCCAGCGGTTTATTCAGCCGAACTGGCCTGCTTTTGCGGCAGGCGCTTGATGCTGACCAGCAGGCCCAGCAGCGGGTGGTCGATGTACTGGACTTCGTTGCTGCGCATTTTTCTTTCCAGTCTGACTTTGCTGACTCTTTCCATCTCGTTGTATGGCGCGATGGCGTCGGATTGCCAGGCGCTGTGGCGCAGGGTGATATCGGTATTGAGGTGGATGTAACGGCTGAAGGTGAGGCTCAGCCAGCCGGTCAGGTAGGGGTGGGTATGGGTTTCACCAGTTGCCGGTTGAATGGCGCTTTGTAGTGGATCGGCGCCCGTTTCATCATCAAGCGGAATGATGACTGAAGCGCCGTCTGACAGACCGCTTTGCCGCCAGGTTTTACGCGCCAGCACCCGGTACTGGCTGGATTTGTTCAGCCGCTTCCAGGCGGTGTCCAGCTCGCCACTGTCCAGCGGCTGGTAGTTGAGCACGGCGTTATCCAGCTGAAAAGCCGCGCCGTTATCCGGCAGTTGTTCCTTGCCCGCATTCTGTTCCCGCAAAAATTCGTGCGCCTCCAGATCGGCGAGGTACTGTTGCTTGGCGCGCAGGTTTTCGAACACAATCACATCGAACTGGTAATCGTTTACCGTGCCGGCGAGGCCTGGTTGACCGCCGAGCAGAAGGATGAGGGCGATGAAACGGGTGGTCAGTTTTGGCATGTGTCTGCTGTCAGTAAGGCGTTCAGGCGTCATGGCCCTTGTCATAAATGGTGTTGAGTAACTCGGTGACGGTTTCGACAATGTTGCCGACGTCAAATTCACCCATGATGCGGAAAGTCTGCTTGCCGTCAAAATGGTATTGCTGCGGTTGAGTCTGAATCAGTTCGATCAGTTTATCAACGCGAATCCGCGGCGCATCGTCAAAGGTGATTTTGGCGACCGTGTCGCTGGCCTCGATACGGGTGATGCCGATGCGGCTGGCCAGCAGTTTCACTTCGGTGACAGCGAACAGGTTTTTCAGCGGCTCCGGCAGCAGGCCAAAGCGGTCGATGAATTCCACCCGCAGCTCGTCCAGCTCGTCGTGGTTTTTGGCGGCGGCGATGCGCTTGTACAGAATCAGGCGCAGGTGTATGTCGTAGATATAATCGTCCGGAATCACCGCCGGGATGCCGAGATCGATTTCGATGCCGCTGTGCAGTGGCGCGTCGATGTCGGGCAGCTTGCCTTCCTTCAGGGTCTGCACCGCTTTTTCCAGCAGTTCGGAATACAGCGAGAAGCCGACTTCGGAAATCTGCCCGCTCTGGCTCTCGCCCAGCAGTTCGCCCGCGCCGCGGATTTCCAGGTCGTGGGTGGCGAGGCTGAAACCCACACCCAGGTCTTCCAGCGATTCAATCGCCTGCATGCGCTTTTTGGCGTCGTCGGTCATCTGTGACGGTGGTGGCGTAATCAGGTAGGCATAGGCGCGGTGATGCGAGCGCCCGACGCGACCGCGAATCTGGTGCAGCTGCGCCAGCCCGAGGCGGTCGGCGCGGTTGATGATGATGGTGTTGGCGGTGGGCACGTCGATGCCGCTTTCGATGATGGTGGTGCACACCAGTACGTTGTAGCGCTGGTGATAAAAATCCAGCATCACGTTTTCCAGCTGTTTTTCCGGCATCTGGCCATGCGCGACCACGGCGCGCGCCTCCGGCACCAGCGCCTCGATATCGTGCAGCATCTTGTCGATGGTTTTGACTTCGTTGTGCAGCAGATAAATCTGGCCGCCGCGCTTGAGTTCGCGCTGGCAGGCTTCCTGAATCAGCGCATCGTTCCATTCGGTGACAAAGGTGTTAATCGAATGGCGCTGCAACGGCGGTGTGGAAATAATCGACAGGTCGCGTATCCCCGCCAACGACATGTTGAGCGTGCGCGGAATCGGCGTCGCGGTCAGCGTCAGCATGTCCACTTCGGCGCGCAGCGACTTGAGCTGCTCCTTGTGGCGCACGCCGAAGCGGTGCTCCTCGTCGACAATAATCAGCCCCAGGTTGGCAAAGCGGATGTCCTTTTGCAGCAGCTTGTGGGTGCCGATGACGATATCCACCTTGCCCTCGCGCAGTTGCGCCAGCGCCTGGTTTTGTTGCTGCTTGCTGTTGAAGCGTGACAGCACCGCGATTTTCACCGGCCAGTCGGCGAAGCGATCGCAAAAATTCTGGTAATGCTGCTGCGCCAGCAGGGTGGTGGGCACCAGCACGGCGACCTGCTTGCCATTCATCGCGGCGATGAAGGCGGCGCGCATCGCCACCTCGGTTTTGCCAAAGCCAACATCGCCGCACACTACCCGATCCATCGGCTGCGGACTTTCCATGTCGGCCAGAATGGCCTGGATGGCGGTTTCCTGATCCGGGGTTTCCTCGAACGGAAAACTCTGCGCGAACTGCTGGTACTCGTCGGTGTGCGCCTGATAGGTATAGCCGGTGCTGGCGGCGCGGCGCGCGTAAATATCGAGCAGCTCGGCGGCGACATCGTGCGCTTTCTGCGCCGCCTTGCGTTTGGCTTTTTGCCACTGGTCGCCACCCAGCTTGTGCAGCGGCGCATTCTCCTGCGAGGCGCCGGTGTAGCGGCTGATTAAATGCAGGTTTTGCACCGGCACATATAGTTTGTCGCCGCCGGCGTATTCCAGGGTGAGGAACTCGGTGTCGAAATCGCCGCCAGTGAGCTTTTGCAGGCCCAGATAGCGGCCAACGCCGTGATCCAGATGCACCACCGGGGAGCCAATGTTGAGGTCGCTGAGCTGGGTGATAATCTGGTCGGGGTCGGCCTGCCTGTTCTTGCGGCGGCGGTACTGCGAGGCGCGCTGGCCGAATATCTGGCTTTCGACAATCACCGATATCGCAGGCTGGTTCAGCACCAGGCCGCGCTCCATCGGCGACACCGCAATGCCGATGCGATCCTCGCTGTCGATGAAGTCCCGCCAGCTGTCGCAGGCGCGGGCGAAAATACGGTGGCCGCGCAGCAGCTCGTTCAGCACTTCCCGGCGGCCGGCGGATTCGGCGACAAACAGGACGCGGCCATCGAAACCCTCGACATAGCGCGTCAGCGCCGCGGCCGGCTCCTCGCTCTGCGGTTGCAGGTGCAGTTCGGGCGGCGCCTTGCAGTCGAAATTGAGGGTGGTGTCGGTGCTTTTGTGTTCTGAGGTAAAAACATGCTGGCGCTGTTCCAGTTGCTGGCGAATCTCGTCCACCGACAAAAACAGCGAAGCCGGCGGCAGCAAGGGGCGTTCGATATCGTGACGGCGCTGCTCGTAACGCTGTTCGGTTTCCCGCCAGAAATGTTCAATCGAATCGAACAGCGCGTCCGGCGCGATGAAACTGGCGTTGCGCGGCAGGTAATCGAACACGGTTTGCAGTTCGTCGAAAAACAGCGGGATGTAATATTCGATGCCCGCCGGCATCACGCCTTCGCTGACGCTGCGGTAAATCAGGCTGGCCAGCGGGTCGCCCTCGACCTGTTCGCGGTAACGCTCGCGGAAGCGCGCAATGGCCTGCTCGTCGGTGGGGTATTCGGTGGCGGGCAGGATTTCGATGGACTCCACCCGGCGCACCGAAATCTGGTCGCCGGGGTTAAATTCGCGTATCGACTCGATTTCATCGTCGAACAGGTCGAAACGGTAAGGCGTTTTGCTGCCCGCCGGGAACAGGTCGATAATAGAACCGCGAATCGAATACTCGCCGTGCTCCATCACCTGCGTCACATGGGTATAACCGTTGGCCGCCAGTGAAGCGCGCAGTTTGTCGATATTCAGCCGCTCACCGGCCCTGAACAGCATCACATGCGCCGTGATGTAATCCGCCGGGCACAGCCGCTGCACCAGCGCATTCACCGTGAGAATGAAGATATCGCCGTGATGCGGCTGGCGCATGCGGTGCAGGGTGGTGAGCCGCTCGGAAATAATATCGCTGTGCGGCGAGAACATGTCGTAGGGCAGGGTTTCCCAGTCCGGCAGACTGAACACACGCTGTTTCGGCGTTTTGTAAAACGCCAGCTCCCGCGCCAGCCGGTCGGCGTGCAGCGCATCCCCGGCCAGCAACACCAGCGGCTGCTCAGGATGCTGGCGCGACTGCTCCACCGCCGCCCACGCCAGCGCGCTGCCCAGCATGCGGCGCCACGCCGTGTGGCGGGAAGAATCAACAGTCAGCGAAGCGGCAGGCACGGGGTGGCAATCCTGGGAGTGGTTCGGGAGGGTGCATTATCCATGCTGCGTGGCCTGAGGCAAGGGTAGGGACGGGGTTTTTTCTATGTGGCGGGGTTCACCGCAAAGACACAGCGGACGTAAAGGGTATATTAAGGGCGGCTTCAGCCGCGAACTCACGATTTCAGCAATTCTGGCGCTTGTGGACGCCACCGTTCGAGGTTGGAGCCGCTGCTGCGGAACTCTTTCCGTCGCCACGGAATACCGGGGCGACACATCCATTGCCAGCATAAGCGAAACCGCGCAGTCATCCTGTTATTCGCTTTCAGCAGCGGCAGTGCTACCATTTGACGCCATGAGCGAAACTTTTGCACGCATCGAGCAGGAACAACAGCGCATCCAGTCGTTCATTGACAAGGGCAATTACCATGCGGCGATGAATCTGGCGATTTCGGCGATGAACGCCTGCCGCCGGGAGCATAATCAGCAGGGCGTGGACTTTTTTATCAATACCATTCAATCCATTGTGGACACTGTCCGGCGCGAATTTGGCAGCACTCAGTCATGATGCGTTATTTTATTGTGTTGTTTGTGCTTCTGTTTGCGTCTCAGGTGAATGCGGACAGGGCGGACTTGTCGCCGGGGTGGCATGAAAGCCATATTCTGTATGACGGCTTGCAGCGCTACTACCGTTATTATTTGCCGGATACGATCAAACCACATCCTGCGCTGGTGCTGGTGTTGCATGGCGGCGCGCGGAGCATGCGTAAAATTTTTCGCAAGCGCGCATCAGGCACACAGGAATGGCGGACGCTTGCTGATGAAAACGGTTTTGTGCTGATGGCGCCGAATGGCGTCAACGTGGAAACCGGCGATGCCAAAGGCGACCGGCAAAACTGGAATGATTGCCGCGTCGCAGTGGCGGGTGACAATTCTGCCTCGCAGGCGGATGATGCCGGTTTTATTGCGCGTTTGCTCGATTGGGCGCAACAGCAGTTCGGGATTGACGCTTCACGGGTTTATCTCACCGGCGCTTCCAATGGCGGCATGATGAGCTTGCGCTTGCTGACCGGGCTGGGTAATCGTTTCGCGGCTGCTGCAGTGTTTATTGCAAACCAGCCGCAACAGACCGATTGCGCCGAACCGCGTTTTGCTGTGCCATTGATGTTAATGAACGGCACGGATGATCCATTGATCAAATGGCAGGGTGGACAGATTCGCGGCAAGGGACCGGTGTTGCTGTCAACGCCACTGACGCTGGATTATTGGTTGCGGGTGAATCATGCTGATAAACAGCATGCTGTTGAAACGATGTTAGCGGATAACAATACGAATGATGACAGTCGTATTTTCAAAACCGTTTATCCTGCCCTTGAGGATGGCCAACCGCTATGGTTTTACCGGGTGCAGGGCGGTGGCCACACCATGCCTTCGATAAAGCATCGTGTGCCTTTTATTGCGCGCTGGCTGGTGGGCAACCAGAATCGTGATATTGAAGCTGCGCGCGAAGCGTGGCGGTTTATGCAACAATTCAGACGCAAGCCGGTGTCAGAACAGCATTTGTAAAAACTGTTTGCATGTCGACACATCCACGCCGGTTTGAATCCGTAACCAATGTGCGCCGGGCGCAGCCTGTGAAACCGGATCCATGCAAACTAATCGTTGTATAAAGCACCGCTATACCAAATAATGCGCACTGTTGAGACCACACGCGAGCCGCCTTGTGCTGCATGATTTTTACAATGGCAATTTGTTGAATCTGCTGCTGACACTGTCGTGGTGTGGCGCCTTGTTGACCGCGCCCAGCGTATTGCTGCAACGCGCAGGTCAGCCACTGGCTGCGTTGAGCTGGTTGTTCGCCCTGTTCGCATTGCCGGCGTTTGCAGTACTGGCCTGGTGGCTGATAGGCCGCACCCATCTGCGCCGCAAGAGCAGGCGCCGCCGCTATGCGTCACAGGCGATGAACCAGTCGCTGCAGGCGACGCGTGATGCGGTGATGGATGAGGCAGGTCAGCGTGAAGCGGTTCAGCAGGCGCGATCCTGCCTGGCGCCAGCGTTGCCGCTGGATTTTGAGGACAGCGTGTTTTCCGCCACGGCTGGCAACCGGGTGCGCTTGCTGGCCGACACCCAAACCACGCATCAGGCCTGGTTGGAACTGATTGAGGCCGCCGATCATCACCTGCATTGCCTGTTTTATATCTGGCGTGATGACAATATCGGCCGCAAGCTGCGCGACCGGCTTGTGCAAAAAGCCGCGCAGGGGGTGCAGGTGAGGGTGCTGGTGGATGCGGTGGGCTCGTTCGGTTTGCCGAAATCGTTTTTTCAGCCGCTGCTGGAACAGGGCGGGCAGGTTGCCGAATTTATGCCGATTCGGTTGCTGTCGGCTGCGCCCACCATCAATTTTCGCAACCATCGCAAGGTGCTGATTGCCGATGCGCGCCACGCCTATACCGGTGGCGTGAATGTGGGCGATGAATATCTGCAATGGCAGGATATCGGTATTGTGGTGCACGGCCCCGGCGTCAGCCAGTTGCAGGAAGTGTTTGTCGATGACTGGCATTTCACCACGCAGGAAGAGTTGAGCGGCAGCGAATATTTTCGTGAAGTGGAGCCACACGCGCACCATCCGGAGTGGGCGGCGAACGCAATTTGTGAAACCATCGCCAGCGGACCGCATCAGGCGTTTAACATGACGCGCGACATGGTGTTTCTCGCGGTCAACCAGTGCCGGCAGCGCTTGTGGATTGCGACGCCGTATTTTATTCCCGGCTCGGCATTGATGATGGCGTTGCGCACAGCAGTGTATCGTGGTGTGGATGTGCGTCTTTATTTGCCGGCGCAAAGCGATGCGCCGCTGGTGGCGCGGGCGTCGCGGGTGTTTTATGAAGAACTGTTGAGCGGCGGCGTCAAGATTTATGAATACCCTGGCATGCTGCACGCCAAGGCATTACTGCTGGACGACGATGCGGTGATTATCGGCAGCGCCAATCTGGACGTGCGCAGTTTCAGGCTGAACTTTGAAGTCAGCACCTTTATCACCCAGCCGCAGATGAATCAGGATCTGGCGAAGCTGATGCAAACCATTCAGCAGGCATCACGCGAAGTGACGCTTGACGATGTGCAGAAGACATCCACCCTGTTGCGTTTGCAGGATGCCGTGGCGCACCTGCTTAGCCCGTTGCTGTAATCACAATGCCGGCAGTGGAATCCAGGTCATCACCCGAAATTTTCATAAGGCATGACGCAAACAGCATGGATGTTTCCGTTTATCCACTGTTAAAAACAATCAGGCGGCGCGGCGCGACTGTCCGCCATTATGGCGACGGCGATGGCGGGATGACGAGCCTGCGGATGATGATTTGCCATTGCGCGGCTTGCGTGAACGTTGCTGGCCGCCACGTTGATTGCCGCCGCAACTGCCGCTGCGGCCATTGCGAATCGGCTCCGCCTTGATGCTGGGGTCGGGTTCAAAACCGTCTATCACAAGCTTGTCGATATCGCGTTTAATCAAACGCTCGATATCGTTCAGCAGTTTCAGTTCGTCGATGCACACCAGCGACACGGCTTTGCCTTCGTTGCCGGCGCGGCCGGTGCGGCCGATACGGTGCACATAATCTTCGGCCACATTGGGCAGTTCATAGTTGACCACATGCGGCAGCTGGTCGATGTCCAGTCCACGCGCTGCAATATCGGTGGCGACCAATACGCGCACGTTTCCATTTTTGAAATCCGCCAGTGCGCGGGTGCGCGCGCCCTGGCTTTTGTTGCCGTGAATCGCGGCGGCGGTAATGCCGTCCTTGTTCAGTTGTTCGCTGAGCCGGTTGGCGCCGTGCTTGGTGCGGGTAAACACCAGCACCTGCCGCCAGTTGTTGCGGCCTATCAATAACGACAACAATTCACGCTTGCGGCTCTTGTCCACCGGATGCACCACCTGGCTGACGCTTTCGGCGGCGGTGTTGCGGCGCGCCACTTCGATCAGCGCAGGCGACTTGAGCAGGGTGTTGGCGAGTTTTTTGATGTCGTCAGAAAAAGTGGCTGAAAACAGCAGCGTCTGCTTTTGTTTGGGCAGCAGCGCCAGCACCTTGCGAATGTCGTGAATAAACCCCATGTCGAGCATGCGGTCGGCTTCGTCCAGCACCAGGATTTCCACTTTGGATAAATCCACCGAGCGCTGGCTGACATGATCCAGCAGCCGTCCAGGCGTCGCCACCAGAATGTCGACGCCGCGAACCAGTTTCTGTTTTTGCGGATTGATGCTGACGCCGCCAAAGATGACGGCTGATTTCAGTGGCAGGTAACGGCCATAGACATCAACGCTTTCAGCAACCTGCGCCGCCAGTTCGCGTGTCGGGGTGAGCACCAGCGCGCGAATCACGCGGCGCGGTTGCCGGCCTTTGACCGGTTTGCCCGGCGGCGGGCTTTGCATCAGGCGTTGCAGCAGGGGCAGGGTAAAACCGGCGGTTTTGCCGGTGCCGGTTTGCGCACCGCCCATCAGGTCGCGGCCTTCCAGCACAAGCGGTATCGCCTGTTGTTGAATCGGGGTGGGTTGACTGTAACCTTTTTCAGACACAGCACGGTGGATTTCGGCCATCAGGCCGAGTGAGTCAAATGACATCAGGGATGTTCTCCAGAATTTTGGGATCGGCCCACTCGAATATTCGAGACGGTCCAGGCAGAAAAGCTTGTAAATGTTTTGAGCTAATCGTTTCGCAGAAGGGAAAGATCAGGGCTGTAAACGGGCGCAGACCGAAGTGCGCCGCTAGTGTGAGGCAGAGTATAGCGGAGTTCGCGCGATAAAGATATAACGCAATACTTTAGTCGCTGACTGTCGCATCAGCGACCAAAGTATTCGCGCGTCAGTTTGAACACCACGGGACTCAGCAACAACAGGGCAACCAGGTTGGGAATCGCCATCAGCGCGTTCAAGGTATCGGCGAGCAACCACACAAATGACAGGTTGCCCACTGCGCCGACCGGCGCCGCCAGTGCCCACAAAATGCGGAACGGCGTAATGGCCTTGACGCCGAACAGATATTCGGCGCATTTCTCACCGTAAAAGCTCCAGCCCAGTATGGTGGTGAAGGCGAAGATGCTTAAACCGAAGCTCACGATATAACTGCCGACGCCGGGCAGGGCGGTTTCAAACGCGGCGGAAGACAAACTGGCACCGGTTTCGCCGTTTTGCCAGGCGCCGGTGACAATAATCACCAGCCCGGTCATGGAGCAGATAATGAGCGTGTCGATAAACGCGCCGAGCATGGCGACCGTGCCCTGGCGCACCGGACTGTCGGTCGCGGCGGCGGCATGCGCAATCGGCGCACTGCCCAGCCCGGCTTCGTTGGAAAAAATGCCGCGCGCTACGCCATACCGGATTGCCGCCCACACCGCTGCGCCGGCAAAGCCGCCGGTGGCCGCAATCGGCGTGAACGCATGCGTAAAAATCAATGTCAGCGCAGCCGGAATCTCGCTTGCATACAGCGCCAGCACTAGCACGCCGCCAGCGACATAGCTGAACGCCATCAAAGGCACCAGCGCGCCGGCGACATCGGCAATGCGTTTGATGCCGCCAATCAGCACCAGCGCCACCAGCACGGCAATGACAATGCCGGTGGCCAGTGGCGACAGCCCCAGCGTGCTGTTGAGCGCATCGGCGACCGAGTTGGACTGAATGGTGTTGCCAATGCCAAAACCGGCGACCATGCCGAAAATGGCGAACGCGGTTCCCAGCCAGCGCCAGTGTTCTCGCAAACCGTTCTTGATATAAAACATGGGGCCGCCGACATAGTTGCCATTGGCGTCCACTTCACGATAATGCACCGCCAGCACAGCCTCGGCGTATTTGGTCGCCATGCCTACCAGCGCGGTGCACCACATCCAGAACAGCGCGCCCGGCCCACCCAGAAAAATCGCGGTGGCGACGCCAGCAATATTGCCGGTGCCGATGGTGGCGGCGAGCGAAGTCATCAACGCCTTGAACGGCGCAATATCGCCTTCACCACCCGTTTGCCGGCCCCGCCACAACATGCGAAAGCCATAGCCGATATGCCGCAGCGGCATCAGTTTGAGCCCGGCCATCAAAATCAGCCCGACGCCCAGAATCAGCACCAGCATCGGCGGCCCCCAGACAATGCTGTTGAGCTGGTTGAGCAGGTTGGTGAGTGTTTGCATGATTAACTTGCTAATTGTTAATCGGGGATTGTTTCGGTTTAAATTGTTGTAATATATTATACATTATGCATCAAGCATATTGCCGGCTTACATAAGTGTTTGCTCCAATCAGCCTTTTATGGAGTACACTAATGCGGTTCGTCAAATATCAGTCGCGGATTAAAATTACGGGATCTACACCAGTTGATTATTATTTTTCAGCAACAAACGTCTCGCCGGCATTCGTGATGGTTAATTTATGAGAACACGCCCTGATGCAGGAACTACAATGAGCATACTGTGTCAGCCATAGATTTCAGGTGAGCAGCATCGCCATCAAGGTCTTCAAAGGCATAAGGATTGAGAAACTGGCGCCCCCACAGGAAGGCGCGGTCTGTAGCGGTTAGCCCCGCTTCGTTGCACACGGCATCCCAGTGCCTGGCAATGCTGTTGATTTGGTGTTCCACGATGGCAATCGCCTCCGCACGGGACAACAGAAAATGCGCCGAGGCCTTCAGGCAGGACGAAATCCGGCTCATGCGATCATCGCCGACGATCAGCATGGCTTGTGTGGCTTCGTTACCAGTCCGGTTTTGCGGACAGATGTCGTAGGCCGGGGTCAGGTGAAGCATTTCCCCATCCCAGAAGGCCGCATGATTACGCGCATGGTCATCAGTATTGCCACACAGAATGTTAAAGACAATGCGCGAGAAAAGCTCACGTAATGTGGCCGATGCATCGGCGAAACGATGGCGAATAAGTTCCGCCAGATCTTCGTAGCTGGCATAACGCGCCATCATCTCATCAAGCGCTAACATGGTAAGTGCAGAAACCATGATTTTCCGTTGCCACCCTGCCTCGGAATGTACACGGTCGAAACGCTCGACCAGAAGCACGTCTTTGTTCAGGGAACGGGTAAGCGAAACATTCGCCACATTCAGCCCGCACAGGCTTGCAAGCCGCATGGCGATAAACTCGGCTCTGACGACACTGTAAACATCTGTCGTAGAAGAAAACTTGGCGATATATTTCTTGTTTCCATCATCAATCTGCGCCTTTGGCCGCGCACCACCAAGAGAAGTACCGTGCTGTAAAGCCTGATCAAGTTCAGGGCTCAACGGCTGCCCCTTCTCAATATACTCGGCTGCGCTCACAAGCTGCTCAAGGGTGGCGTTCGTTGTTCCGCGTGGCACATACTCGATGGGCGAGCGCTGAAAATCCAGAGCGCCGATACGGTCCGAGCCGGATTCGAGCAAGTAGGTCAACTCGTCAAGCTGAGTGACTTCGACCTCAGCGCCTTTGGCGCCGAGTTTTCTGTTAATAATGACACGACGTCCCCAGGCATCCGGTGAACCATCGCGTATGCAGGCAGGCATATGCAATCCTGGCAACAAGGGGATTGCTCCCGATTGCAAAGGCAGCTCAGGTGAATAAAGAGGAATGGCATTCTCTCGGGCAAGATAGCTCTTGCCATAGTTGAAAATCAGATACTCACCTTCAGCCGTTAACTTACCCGCCACGACCGGCTCGATGGCGCCGGGCAGCCATACCCATACAAATGCTTCACTGTAAGCCACTTTAGAATTCATCATCCACCGACTTTCTACGCTTACGTACGGTACTCGGTAACAAGGCCAGCTTGTCATCCGCACGGGCGATGTGAGCGGTTAGCGAGCTGCGTTCCTGATCGAACAAGGGAACCCCGACCAACACCGCCACCTCGAACACCAACCCGATGGCAACGCGCAAGTCACCCTTTTCGATTTTCTGGAGCGTCGCCCGCGAGATACCGGCTCGAGAGGCAAGCTCATGCTCAGTCCATCTGCGCTGCTTGCGCCCAAGCCGGATCTGCCTGGCCAGCAGAGTTGCCGCCTCACGGGTGTACCGGGAATAGGTTCTCTCTATTGCCATCTAATTCACCAGATTTGACCATAATAATAGTCACAACATTATTTAATGACTATATTAATATCCATTCCTGACGCCAAAGTCAAGAAGAATTGACTGTAAAAATGACCATGAAGGCACTATACGACCATTATATTGGTCATTTTGAATCTCTCAGGCCTTGCTGCATATCCTGGCGGTTGGCGCCTCGGCAGGTGGCGCGCGCGCCAAAGCGGTCATCGCATTCAATGAAACCACCGGCGAAGTCAAATCCGGGCAGTCCGAAGCACCGCCCGGCTTTAGCCACTGGCTGCTCAAGTTTGATGGCGCCGGCGACATCGAACTCGGTGAAACCCGGGGGTATGGCAGAATCGAATATGCCTACTCCCTGATGGCCCGCGCAGCGGGCATCACAATGATGCCTTGCCGCCTGCTGGAAGAACACGGCCGCGCACACTTCATGACGCGCCGCTTCGACCGGGTGGGAAATGAAAAACTGCACATGCAGTCACTGTGTGCGCTGGCGCATTATGATTTCAACCTGCCCGGCGCATACAGTTATGAACAGGCATTGATGATCATGCGCCGCATGAAGATGCCCAAAAGCGAGCAGCTGGAACTGTACCGCCGGATGGTGTTTAACGTCATGGCCCGCAACCTGGACGACCACACCAAAAACATCGCCTTCCTGATGGATCAGCAAGGGCAGTGGCGGCTCTCCCCCGCCTTCGATGTGAGCTACGCGCACAACCCGAAAGGGCAATGGACTAATGCTCACCAGATGAGCATCAATGGGAAACGCCATGACATTACCCTGCCAGACCTGCAAGCCGTCGCAGAGAACGCTGATCTCACACGCGCCGATAAGGTTATACAAGATGTGCGCGATGCGGTAACAAATTGGCGAGATTATGCCAAAGAGGCTGGGGTGCCGGATGCGAGTGCCGAGCAGATAGGCGCAGTGTTATTGCCTTTAAAATAGTGAAATTAGCAGCCGAATAATCATTGGTACTTCGAGTTTTCGATAGTTGCTATCCAATACACACTGACTGAAAAAGGATCAGTTATCAATAATGTAGAACAACATACAAATAAAACTTCTGCAAGATCACAATATGCCATAGTCGATATTTCGTGGGCATACATCCTTTAGTGGACATGGGCCATCCTCATCATCATCGTCAACTTCACAATAAGCATATTCTGCCTGACACCATATTTTCCCTACAAGGAAAGCAGACTCATCCAATGCACCCGGGTATTTAGGCGAGAGGCTTCTCGCTTGTTCAATGATAGATCGCCTAACCTCTGACACCCGGTACATTTTCTTTCGTGATGGTGGATCTATAATTCCAGAACGTAGAAATACCCGAGCGACATGCCTATCAACAGCAATATCGATTTTTTCCCACCCCTTCAAATGAACACCGTAGTATGTAACAAGCAAGCGAACTAACATGTTTGATATTTTTTGGCCTATTCCATTGAATGCTCGGAGACGCTTAATTACTTCCTTTGCATCCGGCTTGTCACGCTTCCAAATGTTTTTCGCAGATCCCTGGTATTCATGCTGCAACTTTTTCGCAGCGCTCTTTACACGATCAGCCATTCTGTTTGGAAACCTATGTAAGGCTGGTGAATCGCCGTTTCTAGCGATTGACTTAGCTAATTTTGATTTCGGTGTTCTCTCCAGTTTTCTAATATCGAGATACCCTAAACGCTTTTTTAGCTTCCTAGGGACTTCCCACGCATCGCGAGCATCGATAAGATAGTCAAATAAGCCGGCGAAAAGGAACGCATTTGGATCCTGGCAAAGCAACTTCACTGTTTGTTTATCCAACCCCCATGACGAAAAACCTGGTTTTTTTAGACGCGCATCAAGCTTCGGACACGGCCTGTACTGGAGTAGTTTTTTAACAATCTTTTTGCTCATATTTGCGTCTCCCGCATCGCGTACATGCTCTCGATAATCTACACGCTACATTGCTACAATATTACTGTCTCCCGGTCAAGCTTTTTTATATGAAACAGCACACCCTGGATTTTAGTATACATTTTCTACGACAAACAGTTTATCCCTACTATGTGCCTGATATTGGCACTAGGAACCTTAAGAAGCTTACGATTCTTGCATTGCAATTACTCAGAATTTTCACTGCCATTTTTGGGTATAAATAACCAAAGCGACAATCTCGTTTTGCTTCCCAATCCCGCATCCATACAATAACCTGCATGAAAATGCTTGATCGGCGCATTTGCAGACTCACGAACATGTGACGAAATCAACTCTTTTGCTTCATGCAACGAAAACCCTGACTCTAGCGTTGTCGATACCTCATTGAAAAAATCCACCCCGTAATTATCCATACCCGTGGACGCAACAGCAAATACTGATCTGGCTCGGTCTATATCATAGCCGCAGGCCTTTAGATGAGGCACAACGTCTTCCTTCCAGAAAGCAGCAAACGGTTTGTCTGGTGTGCTGGTCATTGATGCATAGCCAAGCTGAAAGGGCGCTGATGGCATCGCTTCGTAAAGCAGTCCCATATTGGCGTTCAGAAAGAATGTGCCCGGCGCACACGGGTCGAAATTGACGCGGATGATGTCAAGCAGCGATTCAAGGAATTCTGAAGGCCTGGCGAACTGGCTTGCCGCCTGAAAGCCGGTCTTGCCATCCTCCTCCAGGTATCGAGTGACACCATCCTCACTAACAGGCTCTAAATCATGCTCTTTTGAAAGCTCGAACAATTCATGCAGTTCCTGCATAACCGCCATGAGTTTCTGACGGAACAGCCTGGGCGCATTGATGTTGGCGGGCGTATTCATTCTGGCAAAACCGTTGGCGGTTGTCGGGTTATCGTGTCCAGTAAGATGAACATTATCAAATCGGTCACAGCGCAACAATGCCGATCCCCGTCTACCGCGACGTATACTGTCGCACCTGCGATGTACAATGATCTCCACAAAGTCAGGAGATGCCAATGCGATACAAGAGAGTTCATTTGTGTGACATGGCCCACAGCCACCCACTTGCGGCCCCATCCCCGGATTTCATCAAGCTGTGGGTGATGCGCGCACTATTTGATTTGCAGACTTACCGGCGCTACGCCAAAAATATCGATGACTACAGCCCGCGCCTGGCGCAGATGCTGGATGCGGAAGCGTACTATCATGATGACGACCGCAAGGTCGGGGATGTCATTCGCCACCTTGAGCAGGTTCGTGCTGATGTCTTTCCAACGCTTCACGATACGGTGACCTTGCCGCACCTGGTACGTAATGTGCGCTGTATCGCCGATGTCGCGGGGTTTACCGAGGCGGAGGTCAGCCTGCTCCAGTTCACCATCCTGCTGCATAGTGACGCCCTGGTTGGCAGTATATCGCCACTACTGGGCGATATGACCCGGCCCGAGAGTTATCGCGCCCTGTCTGTCATGCTTGATCTCCCGCGCAAGGCCATCCGGAATGCTTTGCTGCCAGACAGCGCATTGATGCAAACTGGTCTGCTGACTACCTGTAAACACGGAACTGCCGCTCTGGAGGATTTGCTAACACTCGAATGCGATGAGCTTATCGATCTCGTCTACAACCGTGTGGCCAACCCGGTGGACTGGATTCTGAAGCACAAGGTGATTCACGCCGGCAAGGCAGATTTGCAGCTTGCCGATTTTGTCCACCTGGAACAGCCACTGCAGATGTTGACCGCCTATTTGCGTCGCGCCATCGAAACGCACAAGCCGGGCGTCAATATTTTGCTTTACGGCCCGCCCGGCACCGGCAAGACCCAGCTCACGCGGGTGCTGGCCAAACAGCTGGGGTGCAAGCTGTATGAAATCGCCGGTGAAGATGAAGACGGCGACCCGGTAAGTGGGCCCAGGCGCCTGGGCATGTTTCGTGTCGCGCAATCTTTCGCCAAGCCTGGCAGCACGGTGTTTGCCTTCGAGGAAATCAACGATGTGTTGTCCGAGTCGCCGTTTGATTTCTTTATCGGCAAGGCGGGGGGAACCGTCAGCAAGGCGGCCATCGTCCGCATTCTGGAGACCAACCGGATACCGACCATCTGGGTGTCGAATTACATCGACCACCTTGATCCCGCCTATTTGCGGCGATTCGATGTGGTGCTGCACATGCCCAGCCCACCACTGTCTCAACGCCAGAAAATCCTCCAGCGCGCCTGCAGGGACATCGCGCCGAAGACCTGCATCAAACGCCTGGCGCAATATGAAGAGATAACACCGGCGGTGGTCACCCGCGCCGCATCCGTGGTGCGCGCTGTCGGCGACGAGCTGGACGGAACGGACAAGGCGCAAGCGCTGGAGCAGCTGGTGCAGAGCACCTTGCGGGCGCAGGGACACCGATTGCGCCTGGGACAGGCCGCCGATTCCCATCCGGATTATTATGCGCCCGAGTACAGCAATACCGACCTCGATGCAAATGAACTGGTGGACGGCTTGCGCCGCGCGGGCGAGGCCAGACTGTGCCTGTATGGCCCGCCGGGTACCGGCAAGACCGCTTTCGGCCAGTGGCTGGCGAAGCAGCTCGACAAGCCGCTGAGCGTCAAGCGCGCCTCGGATTTGCTCTCGCCCTATGTCGGCGAGGCCGAGATGAACATGGCCGCCGCTTTCGATACGGCAGCACGCGATGACGCAGTATTGATGATTGATGAAGTCGACAGTTTTTTGCAAAACCGTGCTGGCGCACATCGTTCGTGGGAAGTGACCCAGGTCAACGAGTTTTTGACACAACTGGAACACTATCACGGTATTTTCATTGCCTCGACCAATCTGATGGAGGGGCTGGATCCGGCCGCCATGCGGCGTTTTGACATCAAGGCGAAGTTTGATTACCTTCGTCCGGAGCAGGCGTGGCGGCTGTTTGTCCGCTTGTGCCAACGCCTCAGGCTTTCCACCAGGAGCAAGCGCTTGCAGACCCGGCTGGAAGCTATCGCCTGTTTGACGCCGGGAGATTTTGCCGTCATCGCGCGCACCCACCGCTTTCGTCCGTTTGACAGCGCCGCTGCGGTTATCGATGCGCTGGCGCAGGAGTGCAGCCACAAACCGGATGCACAACCGCATGCCATCGGCTTTGTCCAGCAAGGAGAAAAAGCATGTTGACCAAATCCGCCATCCTCGCCCACAGGCAATGCCCCAAACGCCTGTGGCTGCAAACCCATCGCCCCGAACTGGCTGTCGAGGATGAAGATGACACCATGCAGCAGATAAACGGCATACGAATCGGGGAAGTTGCGCGCGGTCTGTACGGCAAAGGGCATCTGATTACAGCGTATGATGCCGAGAGAGCGCTGGCAGAGACGGCTGAACGCCTGTCTGCACAGGATGGCGCATTGTTTGAGGCGGCATTTTACCACGATGACGTGCTGGTGCGCGCGGATATACTGAAACCCGGCGCGAAATCAAATAAGAACAGCTATGAGCTAATCGAAGTGAAATCCGGCTCAAGTCTAAAAGATACCTATATTGAGGATGCGGCGCTCCAGGCCTGGGTCATCACACAAAGTGGCGCGCCGCTCAAGGCCACCCGCATTGCCTGCGTCGATACGGATTTTGTCTATCAGGGTGACGGCTGCTATGACGGCTTGCTGCAAACCGTCGATATTACCGCGCAGGCAAAGGACATCGGCAAGGCTGTACCGGGCTGGATCAAGGCGGCGCATAACACACTGGCGGAGGACGAGCCGGACATTGCGCCCGGCGAACAGTGTCAGGCCCCCTGGCCCTGTCCATTCGTGGATTATTGCTGTCAGGAGGAGAGTGATGAGGTCATTTACGAACCGACCGTGCTGCCCGGCAGGGACGGCAAGGCGCTGGGGCGTGAGCTGATCGCACAAGGCTACGACGATTTGCGCGATGTGCCGGGCAAGCTGCTGGAAAAACCGCTGCACCAGCGCATCTGGCGCGCCAGCCGCAGCGGCAGGACGGAGCTGGACAATGCCGTCAAAGCCGTGCTGGATGATTTGCCAACGCCTTTTTATTACCTCGACTTTGAATCCTTCAATCCGGCGGCGCCCCTCTGGAAGGATTCTCGGCCATATCAGCACATTGTATTCCAGTGGTCCTGCCACATTGAAAACCGCAACGGCGGGCTGCGCCACGAAGAATGGCTGGCGAAGGGCGACGTTGACCCGCGCCGCGAGTTCGCTGAAAGCCTGATCCGGGTGGTGAAAAAGCGTGGCGCTATTATTGTGTATTATCAGGGCTTTGAAAAAGCCCGCATCCGCGAGCTGGCGGAACTGTATCCGGATCTGCAAACCGAGCTGGAAGCAATCAACGCGCGCATCGTGGATTTATTGCCCATTACCCGCGAGCATTATTATCATCCGGCAATGCGCGGCTCCTGGTCGATCAAGCGGGTGCTGCCGACCATTGCGCCAGAACTGGCCTATGACGAGCTGGCGGTGGGCGATGGCGGCATGGCGATGCAGGCGTTTTATGAGATTATTGACCCGGCCACGCCAGCGGAGCGTGTGGCGCAACTGCGGCGCGATTTACTGGTATATTGTGAGCGCGACACTTATGCGATGGTCAGGATAGTGCAACATTTTCGAGAACATCAGGGATAAGCCGACATGCCCAAAGCCAGCACCAGTCAAACCCTTGCGCGGCAATGGGAGATTCTCAAACTGCTGCCAAAGCAACGGCCCGGCATCACTGCCAGCGAAGTGGTTGCCAAACTGGAATACAGCGGCATTGATGTCACCAAGCGTACGGTAGAGCGTGACCTTGGCGAGCTCTCGCGCCTGTTCGCCATTGCCTGCAATGACAAAAGCATTCCATACGGCTGGTACTGGATGCAGGGTGAGGGCATCAACCTGCCGGGCCTGAGCATTACCGAGGCGCTGTCCTTGACCGTCGTCGAAGACCAGCTCAAACGTCTGCTTCCCGCACCCATGCTGGAGGCGCTCAATGCCCGGTTTATCGAAGCCAGGAAAAAACTCGGCACATTATCCAAAGCCAATCCTCATGCAAGCTGGCCCGGCAAAATCCGGAGCAAGGCGATTACGCTGCAACTGCGCCCTCCTCGCATTGCAGAAGACGTGCTTGAAGCGGTACAGGTGGCGCTGTTGCAGGATAAGCAACTGGAAATAATGTATCAATCGCCCGGACAGGAAGCCAAAGCCATGCTGCTGCACCCGCACAGCCTGATACAGGGCGGTTCCACCCCGTACCTGATAGCGACAGCATGGGATTATCAGGATCTCCGCAGTTATGCCGTGCACCGTATGACAGAGGCAAACATACTGGATGCGCCAGTCAAGCGCATCAAGAACTTTGATATCGACCAGTATGTCAGTGAGGATACGTTTTATTTTGGCGATCATGAGATGATCAGGCTGGAAGCCTACCTGTCCGAGTGGCTGCACAACATTCTGCGGGAAACCCCCTTGTCTGAAGACCAGGTCATTACACACAAACAGAATGATGAGTACCCCACGCTGACCGCCACCGTCGAGAACAGTTGGCAGCTGTACTGGTGGATATTATCGCAGGGTGATGGTATCGAGATCCTCAAACCCCGTTCATTACGCAAAGATATCATTGTCTCTCTCAACGATGCGCTCGCACAATACGAGGACAACTGACATGTCAAATATGCTGCCACTCAGCCTTGAACAACTTGCTGAACACATTACCGCCAAACAAGATGAATATCAGCAACTGGAACCTTGCGGCTACATGCTTGACTGGTTTGCCCAGCAGTATTACCAGTGCTGGCAACAGACCAACACCGACGCCAGTCTTGAACTATGGGGCCATATGGGAGGACAGCTGGCAACTGAATGGGTGCGGCAATACTCCGAAGTTAGAATTACGGCAACGGATGATGAAGATATCTGCAAGGCGGATTATCTGTCTGATATTTATATCGTTCAGGCATGCCCATCATCGTTGAAATACGATGAATCACTCAAAAAAATACAAAACCATGTAAAAGCACGGCAACACGCCGTGACGCCGTATCTTCTCTTTATTAATCAGGCGGGCTTGTACGGGAACGATGGCAACCGCAAGGTATCAATAGACAGGTTGGTCTCGCAGGAAATACAGTGGTATGAAATTTGTGGGGTTGATGCGCGTGTTATAAGCATAGGTGCGTGTCCATCATGAATCATGCTGATCTACGATGCCTGTTAAAATAGGCGCTGTTCTTCAGGAAATCATTTATGTTCAAATCCATCAGCAAAACCCTGCTCACCGGTTTTATTACAGTGTTGCCGATTGTGCTCACGGTGTATCTGCTGTACTGGCTGGCGGTGTCGTCCGAGCGGGTGATGGGCGGCGCGCTCAAGCTGGTGTTGCCGCACGATATGTATTTTCCCGGCCTGGGCATGCTGGCTGGACTGCTGCTGATCTTTGCCGTCGGCCTGATGATGAAGGCCTACATTGTTCGCCAGTTGTTCGGCCTGTGGGAAAAACTGCTGTACAGCCTGCCGCTGGTGAAAACGGTTTACCGCGCAATTCGGGATTTTCTTGATTTTTTTTCGCCGAAAGACACGCCGCTGGGTCAGGTGGTGGCGGTGACCTACAACGGCGCAGAAGTGATTGGCTTTATCACCCAGACAGACGAACAAAAATTGCCGGAATCGTTTCGCGGCCAGGACAAGGTGCTGGTGTACATCCCCATGAGCTACATGATTGGCGGTTTCACTTTGTTTATCGACAAACAGCACGTGCGGCCGCTGAAAATGAGTATGGATGAAGCCATGCGCTTTGCGCTCACCGCCGGCATCACCGGCAAGAGCAGCGACTGAGCGCCTATGCTGGAAATCAGCAATAACGTCAGCGTCGATGAGGACGAAATCGAGATCAGCGCGATCCGCGCACAGGGCTCGGGCGGACAGAACGTTAACAAAGTGTCCAGCGCGATTCATTTACGCTTTGATATTGCCGCCTCGTCATTGCCCGACTATTACAAGCAGCGTTTGTTGCAGCTCAATGACAAGCGCATCAACAAGCAGGGTGTGATTGTCATCAAGGCGCAACGCCACCGCACACAGGAAAAAAATCGCGCCGAAGCCCTGCAGCGTTTACAGCAACTGCTCAAGAGCGTCACAGTGACGCGCAAGAAACGCATCCCGACCAAACCGGGCAAGGCGGCGCGGCAAAAAAGGCTTGACGCCAAGATTCGGCGTGGTCGCGACAAGCAATTACGCGCAAGGGTGCGCATCGACAGTTGAACGGGCGTTTTCTCTATCCCTTTTGCCTCGCTGCGACAGCGGCCGTCAAAAGCACGAAACCACGATAACTTATTGTTATTTCAGGCGTTAATACCCGAGTAAATCAGTCGGGTAAATACTTGACTAAAATACTCGGGTTTAAGTAAAATGCCCACATTAATAGAGTGTTTTTCACGGGGCGGATTATGCGCTTGACAACCAAGGGCCGTTACGCGGTCACAGCCGTGCTGGATCTGGCGTTTCACCAGAAAGACGGCCCGGTGTCGCTGGCGGCGATTTCCGAGCGGCAGCACATTTCGCTGTCCTATCTGGAACAGCTGTTCGCCAAGTTGCGGCGCAACGATGTGGTCAGCAGCACCCGTGGCCCCGGCGGCGGCTACAAACTGAAACGCGACGCCAGCGACATCAGCGTGTCGGATGTGATTCTGGCGGTGGACGAAGATTGCCAGATGGCGAAATGCGACGAAGTTGATTCCTGCAACGGTGACTACCAGTGCCTGACGCACGATTTATGGCAGGAACTGAGCGACGAGATTCGCAGCTTTCTCGACGGCATTTCGCTGGCGGAAGTGATGGCCAACGAGCGCGTGCGTGAAGTATCCGTTCGCCAGGACGGTAAAACCCACGCCGCCTGAGCCGATGGCCAGCTACCTTGACAACAACGCCAGCACCGCACTGGATGCGCGGGTGCTGGAAGCGATGCAGCCGTACCTGGGCGCCATCGCCGGCAACGCCTCCAGCCTGCATCGCTTTGGCAGGTTGCAACGCGACGCTATCGAAACCGCGCGCGCGCAGGTGGCAGAGTTGGTAAACGCGCAGCCCGGGCAGGTGATTTTCACCTCCGGCGGCACCGAGTCCAACAACTTGGCGTTGCAGGGCGTGATGGCGGCGACCGGCGGCAGGGCGCTGGCGATTGGCGCCACCGAACACATGTCGGTGCTGCAACCGGCCGAGGCGCTGCAAAAAAGCGGCGCGCGCCTGAGCATTCTGCCGGTGGACGCCGAAGGCAGGCTATTGAAAGCGGCGCTGGCGGACAACATAAAAGATTGCGCGCTGGCGTCGGTGATGCTGGCCAACAACGAAACCGGGGTGATACAGGATTTGACGCCGCTGGTGGAAGCCGCCGCCAAAGCCGGTGTGTGGATTCACACCGACGCCACCCAGGCGGCGGGCAAGATCGAACTGGATTTTGCCGCCACCGGCGCGCACACGATGACCCTGTCGTCACACAAGATATACGGCCCGATGGGCGCGGGCGCGCTGATTGTGGACAAGCGCCTGCCGATTGACGCCATGCTGCACGGCGGTTCGCAGGAAAACGGCCTGCGCGCCGGCACCGAAAATGTCGCCGCCATCGTCGGATTCGGCAAGGCGGCGGAACTGGCGCAACAGGAACTGAAGCAGCGCGCGCAGCACACGCGGCAATTGCGCGATGCGCTGCAACAGCAGTTGCAGCAAATGGAGCGAGTGGAAGTGTTCGCCGTTGATGCGCCGCGACTGCCGAACACATTGCAGTTCGGGGTGCGCGGGTTTGACGGCGAAACCCTGCTGATGCAGCTGGACAGAAAAGGTTTTGCCGTGTCCAGTGGCTCGGCCTGCACCAGCGGCAAAACCGAAGCCAGTCATGTGCTGAAAGCCATGCAGGTGGAGCAGGAGCTGGCGCTGTCGGCCATTCGCGTCAGCTTCGGGCAAAACAATACCATGCGGGATGTGGATGCGTTCGTCAGCGCGCTCACATCCATAACTGAAATGACAACCACCGCCGTAATGCACGCGGCGCAAGTGTAAGTGAGAATATTATGAGCGAAAACGCAACAGCCACAAAACGTCCGATTTATCTGGATTACAGCGCCACCACCCCGTGCGATGACCGCGTGGTGGAAGAAATGGTGAAATATCTGGGGCCAGACGGCAACTTCGGCAACCCGGCGTCACGCAGCCACGCCTATGGCTGGGAAGCGGAAAAGGCGGTTGAACAGGCGCGCGCCAACGTCGCCGAACTGGTTGGCGCCGACCCGCGTGAAATCGTGTTTACCTCCGGCGCCACCGAAAGTGACAACCTGGCCATCAAGGGCGCGGCGCATTTCAACAAGAAGCGCGGCAAGCACATAGTCACCTGCAAGACCGAACACAAGGCGGTGCTCGACACCTGCCGTCAGCTTGAGCGCGAAGGTTACGAAGTCACCTACCTCGACCCGGAAAGCAATGGTTTGATTGATCTCGACAAGCTGAAAGCCGCTCTGCGCGATGACACCACCGTGGTGTCCATCATGCACGTCAACAACGAAATCGGCGTGATTCAGGACATCGCCGCGATTGGTGAAATCTGCCGCGAGCGCAAAATCATTTTTCATGTTGACGCGGCGCAGAGCGCTGGCAAGGTTCCCATCAACCTGGCGGAGCTGAAAGTCGACCTGATGAGTTTTTCCGCGCACAAGATTTACGGCCCCAAGGGCGTCGGCGCATTGTATGTGCAGCGCAAACCGCGCGTGCGCATCGAAGCGCAAATGCACGGCGGCGGTCATGAACGCGGCATGCGCTCCGGCACGCTGGCGACCCACCAGATTGTCGGCATGGGCGAGGCCTTCCGCATCGCCAAAGAAGAAATGGCGACCGAAAACGACCGCATTCTGAATTTGCGCAACCGTCTGTGGGATGGCATCAAGGACATGGAAGAAGTGTACGTTAACGGTGACATGGAACAGCGCATCGCCGGCAACCTCAATGTCAGCTTCAACTTTGTCGAAGGTGAGAGCCTGCTGATGGCGCTGAAAGACCTGGCAATTTCCAGCGGTAGCGCCTGCACCTCCGCCAGCCTGGAGCCGAGTTATGTGCTGCGCGCGCTGGGCCGCAACGACGAACTGGCGCACAGCTCGATTCGCTTCACCATTGGTCGTTACACCACGGTGGAAGACATCGACTTTACCATCGAGCATGTTCGCCATGCGGTAGGCAAACTGCGCGAACTGTCGCCGCTGTGGGATATGTACAAGGAAGGCATCGACCTCGACAGCGTGCAGTGGGCGGCGCACTGACAGGGGTAAGTGGCAAGGGAAGAGGGGCAAGGCATAGATGTCATTGCGAGGCGCGCAGCAACGAAGCAATCCCGTTTTACCGTCTGCGTATCAGGCGTATAACAGATAATTTTTTAACATGAATTTCAAGGTGTAATCCAAGTGGCATACAGTGACAAGGTTCTGGATCATTACGAGAATCCGCGTAACGTCGGCAGTTTTGACAAAGATGAAGAAAACGTCGGCACCGGCATGGTGGGCGCGCCCGCCTGTGGCGATGTTATGAAGCTGCAAATCAAGGTGAACGATGACGGCGTGATTGAAGACGCGGTGTTCAAAACCTATGGCTGCGGCAGCGCGATTGCCTCCAGCTCGCTGCTCACCGAATGGGTCAAGGGCAAAACCCTGGACGAAGCGAAAGCGATTAAAAACACGGATATTGCAGAAGAGCTGGCGCTGCCGCCGGTGAAAATTCATTGTTCCGTACTGGCGGAAGACGCCATCAACGCGGCGATTGAAGATTATCGTAACAAGGCAAAAAGCTAAGGAAACCCGGATTTATCCAGAGCTTCCCTAAATAACCTGACAGGCGACATTATGGCAATTACATTAACCGAAACTGCAGCAGAACGCGTCAAGGAATTCCTCGCCAATCGCGGCAAGGGCATCGGCCTGCGTCTGGGCGTGAAAACCACCGGCTGTTCCGGCATGGCTTATGTGATGGAGTTTGTCGACGAGCTCAACGAGGAAGACCAGGTGTTTGAAGATCACGGCGTCAAGGTTGTCGTCGATCCAAAAAGCCTGGTGTACATTGACGGCACCGAGGTGGACTTTACCCGTGAAGGCCTGAACGAGGGCTTCAAGTTCACCAACCCGAATGAAAAGGCGCAGTGCGGTTGTGGAGAAAGCTTCACGGTGTAGCGTCAGCGCGCCGTTGACTGCAAGCCGGGCATCGTCATTATGTTTACCAATATCCTGTCGCTCAATTTCTTTGAGCTGTTTGAAATTCCGGTTGCCTACGACGTTGACCTGAACGAGCTGCAGCAAAAATATACCGCGCTGCAACAGGCGGTGCACCCGGACAAGTTCGCCAATGCCGGTGATCAGGAAAAACGCTTGTCGATGCAGCAAACCTCGCACATCAACGAAGCCTATCAAACCCTGAAAGACCCGGTGGCTCGGGCCGTGTATCTGCTGAAGCTGAAAGGCGTCGATATCAATCTGGACAACGAAACCACCATGGACATGGCGTTTTTGATGGAGCAAATGGAAATGCGCGAAAAGCTGGCCGACATGCGTCAGCAGGACGACCCGCTGGAACAGCTCGACAAACTGGCCGCCGAAGTAAAAAACAAAATGGCGGAGATGCCCCGGCAGTTTTCCGCTGCGTATGACAACGATCAGCTTGAGGAAGCGCGCGAACTGATTCGCAAGTTGCAGTTTATGCAAAAAGCCAAAAAAGAAATTGACGAACTGTCAGCTTCGCTCGAAGACGAATTATTATAAGCATCACACTATGGCCCTATTACAAATTGCAGAACCCGGACAGGCGACCACCGCGCACGAACACCGGCTGGCGGCGGGCATTGACCTGGGCACCACCAATTCGCTGGTCGCCAGCGTGCGCAGCGGCGAAGCCTCAACCCTGCCGGACGCCGACGGCAATCATTTGCTGCCCTCGGTAGTGCATTACGGCGAAGACGGCGTGCTGGTCGGCGAGGAAGCACTGCATCATTCGCTGGATGACCCGCTCAACACCATCGTTTCCGTCAAGCGTTTGATGGGCCGCAGTGTCGATGACCTGAGTTACCTGGGTGAAAACCTGCCTTACGAATTTGTCAAAACCGATTCCGCCGTGCCGCGCATCCACACCCGCGCCGGCGATGTCAGCGCGGTGGAAGTGTCGGCTGAAATTCTCAAGGTATTGCGCCAGCGCGCAGTGGAAACGCTGGGTGGCGAGCTCACCGGCGTGGTGATTACTGTGCCGGCCTATTTTGACGATGCGCAACGCCAGGCCACCAAGGATGCGGCCAAACTGGCCGGACTGAATGTGTTGCGCCTGCTCAACGAACCGACTGCGGCGGCGGTTGCCTACGGCCTTGACACCGGCAATGAAGGCGTGATTGCCGTCTATGACCTCGGCGGCGGCACCTTTGATATTTCCATCTTGCGGCTCAACAAGGGTGTGTTCGAAGTACTGGCCACCGGCGGCGACAGCGCGCTCGGCGGCGATGATTTCGATCAGGCAATTGCCGAATGGATCAGCCGTGAATCCGGCATCAAGGCGGAGTGTCATGAAAGCACCCGGCTGCTGATGCAAAAGGCGCGCACCGCAAAAGAACTGCTTACCGACAACGAAGTCGCCGGCATTCACATTTCCTATGGCGGCATCGAAGCGGACATCAGCCTGGATCGCGACACCATGAACCGGCTGATTGAGCCGCTGGTGAAAAAAACCCTGCTGTCGTGCCGCCGCGCACTGCGTGATGCCGATATCGACAAGGACGATATCCGGGAAGTGGTGATGGTGGGTGGTTCCACCCGCGTTCCCCTGGTGCGTGACATGGTGGGTGAGTTTTTTGAAACCGAGCCATTGGTCTCGATTGATCCCGACAAGGTGGTCGCCATTGGCGCCGCATTGCAGGCGGATGTGCTTGCCGGCAACAAACCGGGTGAGGACATGCTGCTGCTGGACGTGTTGCCGCTGTCGCTGGGCATCGAAACCATGGGCGGGTTGACGGAAAAAATCGTGCACCGCAACACCGCGATTCCGGTGGCGCGCGCGCAGGAATTCACCACCTATAAAGACGGCCAGACCGCAATGGCGATTCATGTGGTGCAGGGCGAGCGCGAACTGGTCAGCGACAATCGCTCACTGGCGCGGTTTGAATTGCGCGGCATTCCGCCACAGGTCGCTGGCGCGCCGCGCATTCGCGTTACCTTCCAGATTGACGCCGATGGCTTGCTGATGGTGAGCGCGCGTGAGGAAAACAGCGGTGTCGAAGCCAGCATTGATGTCAAACCGTCCTACGGTCTGACCGACAACGAAATTGAAACCATGCTGCGCACCTCGATGGAAACCGCCGAACAGGACATGCGGGCGCGCATGTTGCGCGAGCAGCAGGTGGAAGCCGATCGCGTCATCGAGGCGCTGGACGCGGCGCTGGCCGCTGATGGCGATGCCCTGCTGTCGGCGGAAGAAAAACAGCGCATACTCGATGCGCGCGAAAACCTGGTCGCCGTCAAATCCGGCGATGATGAAGACATCATCAAACAGGCGATTGAACAACTTGAATCGGCGTGCGAGGATTTTGTCGCGCGCCGCATGAACACCAGTATCAAACAGGCCATGCAGGGGCACAAAATAGAGGAATATGCCGCTGATGACAAAACAACAGAACAGGGGTAACTGATGCCACAAATTATTTTTCTTCCGCATGAAGAAATCTGTCCGGAAGGAAAGGTTGTCGAAGCCGAGCCTGGCACGACGATTTGTGACGCCGCCTTGCAGAACGGCGTTGAAATCGAACACGCATGTGAAAAATCCTGCGCCTGCACCACCTGCCATGTGTATGTGCGCGAAGGCATGGATTCACTGAATGAAAGCACCGAGGATGAAGACGACATGCTGGACAAGGCCTGGGGGCTGGACCCGGACTCGCGCCTGAGCTGTCAGGCGGTGGTCGGCGACGAAGATCTGGTGATTGAAATTCCGAAATACACCATCAACATGGTGTCTGAAAATCATTGAGGTGAAGCATGGGTTTGAAATGGACAGACACGCTGGACATCGCCATCGAACTGGATGAAAAACATCCGGATGTCGACCCGTTGCAGGTCAATTTTGTTGAGCTGCGTAACTGGGTGCTGGAGCTGGACGATTTTGACGACGACCCGGAGCACTCCGGCGAGCGTATTCTGGAAGCGATTCAGCTTGCCTGGATCGAAGAAAAAGACTAACAGGCTGTTGAAAAAAACTCGCGCTCGCCTGAGACTTTGCCAACAAGCTGTTAAACCCGCGCCGAATTGTTGTTCCACAACAACGAAAACCCGCGTAAAATCACGGTTTTATCCGATACCCTGAAGCGCCCATGGCCGCCATCCACACCACTGTTGCATCACCGAAAAAGCCGATCAACCTGCTCGGGCTGGATCGTAACGCCATGGCGCAGTATTTTTCCGAAATCGGCGAAAAACCGTTCCGCGCACAACAGCTCACCAAATGGATTCACCAGCAGGGCGTGACCGATTTCGAGCAGATGAGCAATCTGTCGAAAAAACTGCGCGCCCAGTTGCAGGCGGACGCTGAAATCAGCCTGCCGCAGGTGGCGCTGGACAAACTGTCCGCCGATGGCACCCGCAAATGGGTGTTGCAGCTCGACGACGGCAACCGCATCGAAACCGTGTTTATCCCCGAATCCGATCGCGGCACCCTGTGCGTGTCCTCGCAAGTGGGCTGCGCGCTGGATTGCAGTTTTTGCTCCACCGGGCGGCAGGGCTTTAACCGCAACCTCACCGCCGATGAAATCATTGCCCAGGTCTGGCTGGCCAGCCAGTTGCTGGAAGAAGAAAAAAAACCGGGCCGTAAAATCACCAATGTTGTATTGATGGGCATGGGCGAGCCGCTGCTCAATTTCGACAATGTGGTTTCCGCAGTGCGCATCATGATGGACGATTTCGCCTATGGCCTCAGCAAACGCCGCGTCACCGTCAGCACCGCCGGGGTGATTCCGGCGATGGATCGCATTGGTGAAATACTGGACATGCGCCTGGCGGTGTCGCTGCACGCCACTAATGACGCGCTGCGCGATGAACTGGTGCCGCTCAACAAAAAATACCCGATTACCGAACTGATGGCCGCCTGCCGCCGTTTTCTTGACAAACAGCATGCGCGTTCCAGAATCACCTTTGAATATGTCATGCTTGACGGCGTCAACGACCAGCCGCAGCACGCGCGTGAGCTGATTCGTTTGCTGAAAGGCATCCCGACATTGATGAACCTGATTCCGTTCAATCCGTTTCCCGGTTCCGGTTACCGCACCTCGCCGATGAAACAGATTGAAACCTTCAGCGATATGCTGGTCAAAGCCGGCATCACCACCGTTATACGCCGCACCCGCGGTGACGATATCGACGCCGCCTGCGGACAGCTGGTGGGCAAGGTGGAAGACAAAAGCCGCCGCGAACGACGTTTTGCCGAACCCCGTTTTGGAATGAAAGTATGAAAATCATAAAAATAATCACTGTACTTGTCATCGCGATTTCACTGGCGTCGTGCGCCTCAACCCGCACCCGCGAACTGAAAAAAAACACGGTTGGCGACAACAAGGCGGCCTCGGAAGTCAACGTGCAACTGGCCGCCGGTTATATTCAGCGCAAGCAGTATGAAGTCGCCAAGAACAAACTCGACAAGGCGATTGAGCTCGACGAAGACAATGTCGAAGCCTACAAGCTGATGGCCTATCTGATGTCCGGTCTGGGCAAAAATGATGAAGCGGAAGACTATTATCAGCAGGCGCTGGACGTGGCGGAAGACGACCCGGAAGTGCATAACGGTTATGGCGCTTTTTTGTGCAAGATGGGACGCATCGACGAAGCGCTGGAACAGTTCCGCAAGGCTTACGAAAACCCGTACTACAAAACCGCCTATCTCGCCTACAGCAATGCGGGCAGTTGCCTGTTGCAGAAAAAACAATACGCCCAGGCGGAAAAACTGCTGCGCAAGGCGTTAAAACAACAGCCCAAACTGGCGGGCGCGTTAATATCCATGGCGGAGATTGGCATTGAAACCAGAAAATACCTGATGGCGCGCGCCTATATACAGCGCTATCACGCAGTCGCCCCGGCCAGCGCGGAAAGCCTGTGGTTGCAGGCGCAGGCGGAAAAAGCCCTGGGCGCGGAAGATGCCTATTTTGAAGTGGCGCAACAGTTGGTTGACAAGTTCCCTGACTCGCCGCAGGCGCAACGTGTCGACCCGCGTGTGCGCAATCTGCGCCGATAAGGCGGTTGGCGGGTCGCGGTTATGAGTCATAGCGCATCCAAGGATTCCGCTGCCGACGCAGACGCCAGCCCGGTGTTGTACGGCAAGGCGCTGCAAAAAGCGCGCAAGCAAAAAACCATGTCGGTTGAGGACGTGGCGCGGGCGATTCACGTTAAAGCCGAAATTATCGAAGCGCTGGAGTCTTCCGCCACCGAAGGCTTGCCGCCACCGGCTTTCGTGCAGGGCTATTTGCGCGCCTACGCCCGCCATGTTGAAGTTTCCGTTGACCAGGTGCTGCGCGACTATGCCGCCGGCGTGCCGCACCGGAGTGAAACTGAATTGCGCGCGCGATCGCGCTTGCCGAGGGAGGCCAGCAGTCATTCACCGCTGGTGAAAATCTTTACCCGTGTGTTGCTGCTGTTCATCATCTTTGCGTTGGTGTATTCCGCATACCGCTATTACACCAACAAGGTCAATCATCTTGCCGAACAGGAAGCGGCGCAAACTGGATCAGGTGATGACGCCAGCCGCTTGCAGATACGCCAGCAGGCCAGTCTGACGGAAGAGGGCGAACTGGTGACCGATGCCGATTCAGCAACGCTCAACCCGGCCTTGCTGGCAACCCAGCCCGAGTTCGAATCCCTGGCGGAAACCCTGCAGCCCACCGATGACAACAGCCTGCAGTCGCAAGCGCGGCAGCCGGCAGATACGGATGCCGTAGAGGAAGTTGCGCCGGAACCGCCGCCATTGCCGCCAGCAGACGACGAGGTGATGATTTACGCCGATCAGGACAGCTGGGTGGAAATTACCGACGCCGCCGGTCGCAACCTGTACTACAACATGCTGCGCGAGGGTGAGGAAAAAGAATTTCGCGGCACCGCGCCGTTTGATATATTTTTCGGCAACGCGCCAGCCGTCACCCTGCGGGTGAATGATGTGGATATCGACATGACAAAGTTCATCCGTTCCAATAATATCGCCAGATTTCGCGTCTCGACCGAGGATGACGAGGCGGTGTTTCATCCTCGCCGTCGCTAGCGCGCACCCTGTTTAACCGCATCTTTACTGAGTTCAGGCCAACCATGTCCAAATCCATACAGTCCATCCGCGGCATGCACGATGTATTGCCGGAGGAATCCCCCCGCTGGCAGCAGTTTGAATCCGTGGTGGCGGACATCATGCGGCGCTATGGCTACAGCGAAATTCGCACCCCGATAGTCGAGTCCACCGACCTGTTCTGTCGCTCCATTGGCGAAGTCACCGATATTGTCGAAAAGGAAATGTACACCTTTGAGGACCGCAACGGCGACATGCTCACCCTGCGTCCCGAAGGCACCGCCAGCTGCGTGCGCGCCGGCATCCAGCACGGTATTCTGCACAACCAGATTCAGCGGCTCTGGTATCTGGGACCGATGTTTCGCCATGAACGCCCGCAAAAAGGCCGCTATCGCCAGTTTCACCAGTTTGGCGTGGAAGCCTTTGGCATCGCCGACGCCGATCTCGACGCTGAACTCATTTTGATGTGCGCGCGCCTGTGGCGCGAGCTGGGTCTGAAAGACATCGAGTTGCAGCTCAACACGCTGGGCAGCAACGCCGCGCGCCAGCAATACCGCCAGGTGCTGGTGGATTATCTGACCGCACATCAGGACGCGCTGGATGAAGACAGCCAGCGCCGCCTGCAAAGCAACCCGCTGCGCGTGCTCGACAGCAAAAATCCGGAGTTGGCGGAGATTATCGCCAATGCGCCCAGCCTGCTGGATCATCTGGACGAGGAATCGCAGCAACACTTCGCGCAACTGCGCGCCATACTCGACGCCGCCGGGATAGCGTATACTGTCAACCCGCGACTGGTGCGCGGCCTGGACTACTACTGCAAAACCGTGTTCGAGTGGGTCACCACCTCGCTGGGCGCGCAGGGCACGGTGTGCGCAGGCGGCCGCTACGACGGCCTGGTGAAACAACTGGGTGGGCGCGACACCCCCGCCGCCGGTTTCGCCATGGGCATCGAGCGCCTGCTGGCCCTGATGGAGGAACAGCAGTGCGAATTTGCCTTGCAGCCGCCACACGCCTATCTGATTATGCAGGGCGAGGCGGCGATTCAGGCCGGTCTGCTGCTGGCCGAGCAACTGCGCGACGCGCTGCCGGCGCTGCGCCTGACCAGCAACTGCGGCGGCGGCTCATTCAAAAGCCAGATGAAAAAGGCCGATAAAAGCGGCGCGCAGTTTGCGCTGATACTGGGCGAAAGCGAGCTGGCCGCCGGCAATATTGCGGTCAAGCCGCTGCGCGAGCAGGGCGAGCAGCAAAGTATCGAACAGGCCGCGCTGGCGCAGCATTTAACCACACTGATAAACGGGCTGTGACCCAATAGAAAAAAGCAAGCGACAACAGGTGAACCATGCAGGATTTTGAAACCGAAGAACAACAAATCGAAGCGCTGAAAAAATGGTGGAAGGAAAACAGTTCCTCGCTGTTTTTCGGCCTGGCCATCGGCCTCGCCGGTATTTTTGGCTGGCAGTATTACAATGACTACACCACCACGCATTCGCAGACCGCGAGCGACCTGTACAATGTGGTCAGCCAGCAGGTGAAAAGCGGCGAGCTCACCGACATCAACAAGGTGGAGCAACTGGCGAAAGAGTTTTCCGACACGCCGTATGCGGTGATGGCGGCGATGGCGGCGGCGTCATACTATTTCGAAAAGGGTGAAACCGAGGAAGCCATCAAACAATACCAGTGGGCGCTGGACAACAGCAAGATTGAAGAAAACACCCATCTGGCGGCAACCCGGCTGGCGACGGTGTATCTGGGCGCCGGTCAGCTCGACAAGGCGGAAGCCTTGCTCAACCGCCCGCATCCCGACGCCTTCACTGCGCGTTATGAAGAACTCAAGGGCGATTTGTACGTTGCCCGCGGCGATAACCAGCAAGCAAGAACCGCTTACGACAAGGCGATTAACAGCATGCAGGGCGCGGCCACTCCTTGGTTACAACTGAAACGCGACAACCTGGGCGAAGCCGAAGAAGGCTGAACAGTTTACTGAATAGCTGGTCAGACTACGCGTATGACGGCTGCTGACTGACACCATCACCATGAAGTCTTTTCAACCATTCATTCTCGCGTTAGTGGCCCTGCTGTTGCAGGCCTGCGGCAGCGATGACAATGCCGAACCGCCAGCCGAGCTGGTGGATTTTACGCCCGAAGCCATCATTGAAGAACAGTGGTCGGCTTCGCCCAATGCGGGCATTGCGCAGCAATACCTTTTCCTGGAACCGTTGTTGCTGGATGACAAAATGGTGACCGCAGGCAGGGAAGGCCGTATCGCGGTTATCGATATCAATAATGGCGTCATTGTCAGCGAACTGGAGCTGGAGCTTGCCTTGAGCGCCGGGGTTGGCGGCAATGCCGATCTCTGGCTGGTCGCCAGCCGCGACGGCGAAGTGATTGCGATAGACCCCGCCACGAAAACCATCAAATGGAAAAAAACCGTACCCAGCGAAGTGCTGGCGGCGCCGGTGATTGCCGGCAGCGGCGCCGGACGCGCGGTGATTGTGCGCACGGTTGACGGCCATGCGCTGAGTCTGGATTTCAATGACGGTTCGCTGAACTGGAGCGTCGACAAGGTGCTGCCGGCGCTGACCCTGCGCGGCATGAGCAAACCGGTGCTGACCCGCGACGCCGCCATCATCGGACTGGAAAACGGGCATCTGATTGCGCTGTCGCTGGATCAGGGCAAGGCGCTCTGGGACATCGCCCTGTCCACGCCCAAAGGCCGCTCGGAAATCCAGCGGCTGGTCGATATTGACGGCCAGGCCGATCTCTATGGTCGCCTGCTGTACGCGGTCGGCTATCAGGGGCGCATCGCCGCGATTGATGTGACGACTGGCCAGTTTGCCTGGGCGCGTTCGTTTTCGTCGGAAACCGGCGTCACTGTAGATGACGATGCCGTTTATGTAACCGATGAGCGTGGCCACATCTGGGCGCTGGATCGTTTTAACGGCGCAACGCTGTGGAAACAGGATGCGCTGACCGCGCGGCGGGTCACCCGCCCTGTCATTTACGGCGACTACCTGCTGGTGGGCGATTACGCCGGTGTGCTGCATGTGCTTTCCCGCGCAGACGGGCATTTTGTCGCGCGCGAGGAAGTCGGTGATGAAGACAACGGGATTTTTATTCCGCCAGTCGTCCGGCAGGACAAGGTTGTCGTCAGCCTGCGTGATGGCGATGTCCATGCCTTCAGTATCGACAAGACTATCACCACGGCCGATTCCGGCAATCCATAACCGTTATGCAGGCTGTCGTCGCACTGGTTGGCCGGCCCAATGTCGGTAAATCCACATTATTTAATGTATTGACCAAAACCCGTGATGCGCTGGTCGCTGATTTCCCCGGTCTGACCCGCGATCGCAAATACGGTCACGCCAGCATTGGCGAGCAGGAATTCATCGTCATCGACACCGGCGGCCTCAGTGGCGAAGCCGAGGAGTTGGACGAGCACATGGCGCGGCAAACGCGCATGGCGATTATGGAATCCACCCTGGTGCTGTTTCTGGTCGATGCGCGGGACGGCATGACTTCGGCCGATGAAAACATCGCCGATGAACTCAGGCGGCTGGGCAAGCCGGTGATTCTCGTACTCAACAAAATCGACGGGCTGGACGCCGCCAGCGCCGCTTCCGAATTTTACGCGCTGGGGCTGGAGGCGCCGGTGGAAATCGCCGCCGCGCACAATCGCGGTTTGCGCGCTCTGCTCGAACGCATGCGGCAGCACATGCAGGAGCCGGTCGAGCATGTACCGGAGCAGGGCGAGGGCGGCGTCAAGGTAGCGTTTGTCGGTCGTCCCAACGTGGGCAAGTCCACCCTGATTAACCGCTTCATGGGCGAGGAGCGTGTTGTCGTCTATGACATGCCGGGCACCACGCGCGACAGCATCTTTGTGCCGTTCGAACGCGACGGCAAACAATATACCCTGATCGACACCGCCGGCGTGCGCCGCAAACGCTCGGTGCGGGAAGCGGTGGAAAAATTCAGCGTGATTAAATCCATGCAGGCGGTGGAGCAGGCCAATGTGGTGGTGATGATGATAGATGCGCGCCAGGAAGTGGCGGATCAGGATTTGCACCTGCTGGGATTTATTCTCGAAGCCGGCCGTGCGGTGGTCTTGGTCATCAACAAATGGGATGGCCTCGATGAACACCAGAAACAGAAAATCCGTGATGATATCGACAAGCACCTGGAGTTTATCCGCTTCGCCGAGGTATTTTTTATCTCCGCGCTGCATGGCTCCAACGTCGGCTTGCTGTTTGGCGCCATCGACCGCGCTTATGAATCGGCCACGCGCGATTTGTCCACACCAGAGCTGACAGAGTTGCTGGAACAGGCGGTGGAGCAACACCAGCCGCCGTTGGCGCGCGGACGCCGCATCAAGCTGCGTTACGCCCATCAGGGCGGCATGAACCCGCCGCGCATCGTGATTCACGGCAACCAGACGGAACTGACGCCGCCCGCCTATAAACGTTATTTATCGAATTTTTTCCGCGAAAAACTCAATATTGTCGGCACCCCCATCAAAATTGAATTCAAGGGCGGCGACAATCCCTATGCAGGCAGGAAAAACCGCCTCACCAAACGCCAGCACAGCAAGCGCAAGCGCATGATCCGCTTCGTCAAGCGGCGCGAGCAGAAACGCAGGAACCGGCGCTAGCCTCCCGCCGGCGCCGCATTTTCGGGCAAGCGCGCTATTACACAAATTTACTTGCTAAAGCAAGCTTTTGGTCTATTTTCCTTGTATCACAACAATTACAAAGAATGCTTTCCGGGAGTCTGATATGCGTAAAATCTGTTTGCTGGCGGCCATTGGCGCCGCCCTGGCCGCTCCGGCCGCCCATGCTATCCAGTTTGACGGCTTCATCACTGTCGGCGCCGCCATCCACGATGATCCGAATTCCAACCGCTACATTGGCAGCCTCGGCGATCGCGGCATCACCGACAAGCTGACCTTCGAAACCGATACCCGTTTCGGCCTGCAACTGAGTTCGGATATTGCGGAAAACGCCAAGGTGGTGGCGCAAATCTTGGGCACCGGCACCAACAGCAACTTCAATGCCGTGGTGGAATGGGCTTATGTAGACTTTGGATTTAATGATTACATCCGTCTGCGCGCCGGCAAAATCAAACAGCCGGTGTATCTGGTAAACGATTACATCGAAGTCGGTTACGCCTATCCCTGGATTCGACCGCCGGTGGAAGTGTATTACCTGAATAACCCGCTGAACACGGTCAATGGCGCCGAGCTGTTCATTACCTTCCCGCTTGGCAATGGCACATTATCGTTCCAGCCCTATATCGGTTCGAATCGTGATGACATTCCGAATACAAACGGCACCGGTTTCTTTGAAGCAGAGGAAATTGCCGGCATTGATATCAAGTATTCCGGTCGCGGTTATCAGGTGCACGCCAGTTCGTTTCATTGCAATGAGGTGAACACTCAGGGTAATTTTAATATTCCAATTGCTGTGGGTTCAGTCGATGTGGATCTGAACGGCACCGGCAAGTGTGATGTGGATTCAGTCGGTTTGAACCTGGATCTGGCCAATGTGGTAATTTACGCCGAGTGGCAGGATCGCAAAACATCGGCTACGCTGGCGCGTCCGTTTGGCGATACAACAGCCTGGTACACCACAATCGGTTATCGTATTGGCAAGTGGTTGCCACACCTGACATTTGCATCCATCGAAGGCGACTCTTCATCATATTCGCCAGGCGCAGTGTCATGTCCGGCTAATACCACTTGTGATTTTGACGGCCCTGGTCCGGCTCCCGCCATCACCAGTGGGGCGACAGCTACGCCTTTGTTTAACTTCCCTGTTCCAATCCAGACTTCGGTCACAGCGGGACTGCGTTATGAAGTCAACGACAGCGCCGCGCTGAAGATCGAATACAGCGTGGTGGATGTGGAAACTGATCCGACCGAGATTGCAAAATCAAACAACCCAAACAATATCAACTTCGGCCTGTTTGACACCAGCTTTACCAATCCGGCGCCGACTGACAAGGTAGGTATAACCAGTATTGCTCTTGACGTCATTTTCTAGCAGACAACGCGCATGAAGCCGAAGGCAATCTATCAGCATAATCCGCTGAGATACGGTGAGCTGCTTCCAGCGAAAAACTGGAAGCTTGCGCTGTGGCACATGTTGATTATGCTCATGGTGGTGTTTGTCACGCAGATATCAACGGCGAATGCTGACGGCTTGTTTGATTTTCAGATGAAGCTGGCCCAAAAAGGCAATGCTGAAGCCCAGTTCAAGATTGGTGAAATGTATGAAACCGGTTTTGGCGTCAAGCAGGATATGGAGCAGGCGAGAATCTGGATTAACAAGGCGGCCGCCAAAGGCCATGTGGTTGCAGGTTATAAACTGCTCTACTGGGATCTGAAAAAAAACGGCGTCACCTCGGACAACAAGGCAAAAGTTGAAGCATTGAAAAAACTGGCGGGCGATGAAGACCCGCAGGCGCTGTATTATGTTGGCAAGATGCATGCGCACGGCGTGGGTCTCGACAAGCGCCCTAAAAAGGGACTGGAGTTGCTCAACAAGGCCGCCTTTCTTGGTGTGCTTGAGGCGGAACGTGAAGCGGTTGCCGTGCGTGAAGAATTGCAACGGCAACAACTCGCCCGGCGCCGCGCCGAGCAGAAACGCCAGGCGATGCTGAAGAAAAAGCAGGAGCAGGAGCACCTGAAAAAACTGGAGGCCAAACGCAAGGAGGAACAGGCGAAACAGCTGGCCGCGCAGAAGGAAGCTGAACGCAAGCGCAAGGAAGCTGAAAAGCTGGCGGCGGAGCAACAATCCATTGAAGAAAAAAAACGCCGGGAGCGCGAGGCAGCCAGATTGCGCGCTGAGCAGGAAGCGCTGGAGCGTGAGCGTGAAGCGCGACGCAAGGCGTTGTTGACACAGCGGAAGCAGCGCGAGCAAAAACGCAAGGAGCAGTTTGAGTCCGACCCGTGTTCCGGCAAATCCGCAAGATTTCTGTCAACCTGCCGCTAGCAGGCGGTCAAGCAAACCCGCCGAAGCACTATTCCTGTTTTTTATTGTCACGCAACACACTATGTTGGCTGGCGTTCATTCTGAACATTTCCTGTAACAGTCTGTCTATTGCATCGTATAATTCACGCATTATCCGAGCGCAGTAGCAGGCTGCATGACCAAAAAAGCCACTCAAAAAAAGCCACGCCGAAAACAGGGTTCCCGCAATAAAACGTCTAAACCATCACACAGCTCAAACGGTATGGGTGGGTGGCGAAGGGGGCTTGTTGTTGTGTCTGTGCTGGCGGTGTTGTTTGCCGCTTACCTGGTGTGGCTGGATTTCAAAATACTGAAACGCTTCGAAGGCCGCATGTGGCAACTGCCGGCGAAAGTGTACGCGCGGCCGTTGGAGTTGTATGCCGGCAAGCGCACCACACCGGCGCAACTGCGATTCGAGCTGGAGTTGCTGGGTTATACGGAACAGCAACAGTTGACGCCAACTCGCGGTATATATCATTTTGGCGACGCCTCGCTGGATATCCACACGCGCGGCTATACATTCCTGGATGGCGACGAGCCGGCGCGACTGTTGCATATCGAACTCGACAACAACATCATCACAACGATCCAGGATGTCAATAGCGGCGAGGAGCTTGCGCTGGCGCGGCTGGAGCCGGCATATATCGCCGGGATATTCCCGCAGCATGGGGAAGATCGCGAACTGCTCGATATCAATGCTGTGCCCGATGTGTTTCTCACCATGCTGATTCTTACGGAAGACAGGCGTTTCTTTTCTCATCATGGCATCGATTTTTACGCCATCGCGCGGGCGTTGGTCGCCAACATCAGGGCGGGCCATACGGTGCAGGGCGGTAGCACGCTGACGCAGCAGTTGGTGAAAAACCTGTATCTCAGCTCCGAGCGTTCGTTGCTGCGTAAAATCAATGAAGCCCTGATGTCGGTGTTGCTTGAGCTGCACTATGACAAGCGCACGATTTTGCAAACCTACCTCAATGAAATTTACCTGGGACAGGATCGCAACCGCTCCATTCACGGATTTGGTCTGGCCAGCCAGTTTTATTTCAGCAAACCGCTGCAACAACTGGGTTATGACCAGATGGCCATGCTGGTGGGGATGGTGAAAGGCGCTTCCTATTACAATCCGCTGCGTCATCCGCAGCGCGCCCGGCAACGGCGTGATGTTATCCTGAGAACCATGCTGCGGGAAGGCGTGATTTCGGAAAACCAGTATCAGGCGTTGATACGCAAGGATATTGTAGTCACCCAACATCGCAAGCGCGCGCGTTACCCGGCGTTTATGGATCTGGTTAAACGGCAGCTAAAAATGTATTACAACGAGGACGACCTGCAGGCGGAAGGGTTGAATATTTACACCACGCTTGATCCTTATATCCAGCAGCAGGCCGAGCAGGCTGTCATCCAGGCGATGCAGGGCTTGTTCAAAAACAGACCGGGGTTGCAGGTCGCATCGGTAATTGCGCGGCATGGCAGCGGCGATGTGCTGGCCATGATCGGCGGCGCCAATCCGAAATATCCCGGTTTCAATCGCGCGCTGGATGCGCGGCGGCAGATTGGTTCGCTGATCAAGCCGGTGGTTTACCTGGCCGCCCTGAGCGCGCCGGATCGTTATACGCTGGCGACCGTGCTGGATGACTCGCCGATTGAACTGACCAACGAGCTGGGTGTGACCTGGGCGCCGCAGAACTACGACCGAGAGTTTCATGGCGATATTCTGTTGTTTGATGCGCTGCTGCAATCGCGCAATGTTCCCGCGGTCAAAACCGGGCTGGACATCGGTCTTGGCGCCATCGCGCGCACTTTCCGCGAACTGGGTGGCGGTCGGCGTCTTCGCCTGCTGCCATCGTTGACGCTTGGCGCAATCGAAATGACGCCCTTTGAAATCGCCAGCCTTTACCAGACTTTCGCCGCAGACGGTTTCGATACGCCATTGCAAAGTGTGTATGCCGTGACTGACAAGCACGGCGAACCGCTGACGCGCAACAGCATTGATGTGCGGCGCAACGTGCAGCATGCGCCGCTGTCATTAATTAACTATGCGCTGCGCGAAATCACCCGGCAGGGCACGGCGCGGCGCCTGTCGCGCGAACTGGCGATTACTGTCGCCGGCAAAACCGGCACCTCGGATGAGCTGCGCGACAGCTGGTTTGCCGGTTTCAGCGGCGAGCTGGTGTCGGTAGTGTGGATGGGATACGATGACAACCGGCCAAGCGGGCTGACCGGTTCATCCGGCGCGCTGCGGGTGTGGTCAAAACAAATGCAGCGCGTCGCCACCGCGGATTACCCGTTGCAACTGGATGAAAGTATCGCGTTTCACAGCATCGACCGCGACAGTGGCCTGCTGGGCGGGCCGGGTTGTGAAAATACGATAGAATTGCCCTTTATCAAAGGGTCTCAGCCCGCGCAGTCTGCGCAATGCGCCGATCAGGGCGGCGGCTGGTTTGACAGATTATTCGGAAATTGATGCAACAACACTTTCATACTTTTGCCGCCAGCTTGCTGGTTTTGCTGCTGACGGCATGCGCTGGCCTGACGCCAGCGCCACAGCAAACCGAAACCGGTCTGCCGTGGCAGGCTGTCTGGCAATCGGACATCGGGCGGCACAACACGGCGGTGCAACAACTGATTCGTCAGGCGGATGACGCCATCCGCAACGCCAATTATGACAAGGCCGCAAGCCTGCTGGAGCGTGTGCTGCGCATTGACAACCGCGTCGCCAGCGTCTGGAGCCGCCTTAGCTGGCTGGCGATGCAGCAACAGCAGGCGCGCCGCGCGCAGAACCTGCTGATGCGAAGCAACAGCCTCAGCCAAGATGACGCCTTGCGCAAGCTTAACTGGCGGCTTTACCGCCGCGCCAGCGAAGCGATTGATGACCGCGCCGGCGTCGCGCGCGCCGAACAGAAGCTGGCGGCCTTTGACTGATGCCTGCCTCGCCAAAAGCCTCGTATTATCTCGGCGGCGACGGCCCGTTTGCCGCCTTGCTGGACAACTACCAGGTGCGCCAGTCGCAGCTTGAGCTCAGCGACGCCATCGAACAGGCGATCCGCCAGGGCAAGGTGCTGGTGGCCGAGGCCGGCACCGGCATCGGCAAAAGTTTTGCCTATGCCGTGCCTGCGGTGTTGTCCGGTGAAAAAGTGATTGTTTCCACCGGCACCAAGCACTTGCAGGATCAGTTGTTTCACAACGATCTGCCGCGAGTGATGCAGGCGCTGGAAACGCCTGTGAAAACGGCCCTGCTCAAGGGGCGCTCCAATTATCTCTGCCTGCACCGCATGCACACCGCCGAGCATTCCGGTTTCGTCAAACGCGACGCGCAGGCGGTGATTCACGATGTACAGCAATGGTCGAACCAGACCGAAAGCGGCGACATTGCGGATTACACCGAGCTGCCGGAAGACAGTTATCTGTGGCCGTTGATGACCTCTTCCGCCGACAACTGTCTGGGCGGCGAATGCGATTACTGGAATGACTGCTTCGTGGTCAAGGCGCGCAAACAGGCGCAGGACGCCGATGTTGTGGTGATCAATCACCACCTGCTGCTGGCGGACATGACGCTGAAAGACGAGGGTTTTGCCGAGCTGTTGCCATCCGCCAGTGTCTTTATTATTGATGAGGCGCACCAACTGCACGATGTGGCCTCGCGGTTTTTCGGCTCCACCATCAGCAGCCGTCAGCTGATTGCGCTGGCGCGCGATAGCATCGCCGAGCAGGTTAATGATGCGCCCGACATGGGCGAGCTGCGCGAGTATGCCGAAGAACTGGAAAACACCGCGCGTGATTTCCGCCTGGCGCTGGGCGATTCCGGGCAAAAAGAAGCCTGGCTGCGGGTGCGAAACAAACCATCAGTCAGGCAGGTTATGGCCCAACTTGGCGAGGCGCTGAAAGAGTTAGAGGCTTCATTACAGGTTGCCGCCGAACGCAGCCGTGGCCTGGATCAATGTGCGCAACGCGTGGCGGCGCTGCGTGCAACGCTTGCGCGGTTTGATGACGCTGGCGACGCCAATGCGGAGCAGGCGATTTTGTGGTTTGAAACCTACAGCAAAAGCTTCATGCTGCACGCCACTCCGATCGACATTGCAGACATCTTTCGCAAGCACACCGACGATTTCGCCCACAGCTGGCTGTTCACTTCAGCCACCTTGCAGGTGAATCATTCATTCGATCACTTTGCCGATGCGCTGGGTTTGCAGGATTATCAGGCCGGTGAGTGGGAAAGCCCCTTCGATTACATGCGGCAATGCCTGTTGTACCTGCCAACCAACATGCCGGAGCCGTCTGATGCGCAGTTTACCCGCGAGATGATCGACCGCGCCGCGCCGGTGCTGGCCGCCAGCCAGGGCCGGGCGTTTTTGCTGTTCACCAGTTTTCGCGCATTGAATGAAGCGCAACGCCAGCTTCGCAATGCGGTAGACTATCCGATATTCGAGCAGGGCGATTTACCCAAGCACGAATTGCTGGCGCAGTTTCGCAACACGCCGAACGCCATTCTTCTGGGAACCAGCAGTTTCTGGGAAGGCGTGGACGTGCGCGGCGAGGCGCTGTCCTGCGTGATTATCGACAAGCTGCCGTTCGCCTCGCCCGGCGACCCGGTGATGCAGGCGCGCATCGACGCCATGCGCAAGGCCGGCAAGCAGCCGTTCATGGACTATCAGGTGCCGCAGGCGGTGATTGCGCTGAAGCAGGGCATCGGCCGTCTGATACGCGATGTCAATGACAGCGGCGTGGTGATGATTGCCGATCCGCGCCTCACCCAAAAAGGCTATGGCCGGGTGTTTCTCAACAGCCTGCCGCGCATGCCGATTACCCGCGAACTCGCCGATGTGCAGGCGTTTTACCAACGCCACCACCAGACCGAAGATAACCAAGCTGAACCAACCGGGGTTGCCGATGAAGTTGCTAGCCGTTGATACCGCCACTGAAGCCTGTTCCGCCGCGCTGCTGGTGGACGGGGAAATCACCCAGCAGTATGAAGTGGCGCCGCAAATGCACAGCCACATGATTCTGGAAATGATTGATGAGCTGATGGCGAAAGCCTATCTCAAGCCCGCGCAGCTCGACTGCCTGGCGTTTGGCCGCGGGCCGGGTTCGTTCATGGGCATACGCATCGCCGCCGGTGTGGTGCAGGGCATCGGCTTTGCGCACCAATTGCCGGTTGTGCCGGTGTCGGTGTTGCAGGCGATGGCGCTGAATGCGCACCGCGAAACCGGCGCCAGTCATATTCTGTCCGCCATTGATGCGCGCATGAAAGAAGTGTACTGGGCCGGTTTTGAAATCCGCAACGGTTCGCCGGTGATGGTGTTGGAAGAAAGCGTGTGCAAGCCTGAGGAAGTTGCCGTTCCCGAACAGGGCGAATGGGCTGGCGCCGGCACGGGCTGGGACAGCTACGGCGATGTGTTGCAGGCAAAATGCGAAGGTCTGGTCAGCCAGGTGCTGCCGCAGTGTTTCCCGTCCGCCCAGGCAATCGCCGAACTCGCCGCGCCGGAATTTGAAGCCGGCAATACGGTGGATGCGGCGGCCGCCGTGCCGGTGTATATCCGCGACAATGTTGCGGCCAAACCCAAAGCAGAATAGTTGCCTGATTAACGTTCACCACAAAGTCAAAAAGGGCGCAAAGACGCATTTAAGTCTCTCTGCGCTCTCTGTGCGCTCTGTGGCAAATTCGATTAACCAGCTGCATTTCAAGCCCCCTTGCTGTATCATTCGCCCCTCGAATTTTCACCACAGAATCAGTACGATGGAAGTCAACCCCATAACCGCCAAGATTGAAGATCTGAACCAGCGCATCGCGTCGCTGAGGGGGTATCTTTGACTTCGACCGCCGCAAAGAAGAGCTGGAGGAAGTCAATCGCGAGCTGGAGCAATCCGATGTCTGGGACGACCCGGAGCGCGCGCAAAAGCTGGGGCAGGATCGGGTAAGACTGGAAAAAATCGTTCTCAGCATCGAGAACCTGGAATCCACGCTGGCCGACGCCGCCGAATTGCTGGAAATGGCGGTCGAGGAAAATGACGAGGACACCGTCGCCGGCATTGAGGCCGATCTCGCCGAAGCGGAAAAAGCGGTTGAAGAACTGGAATTTCGCCGCATGTTCTCCGGCGAAATGGACGCCAGCAACGCCTTTCTCGATATTCAGGCCGGTTCCGGCGGCACCGAGGCGCAGGACTGGGCGGAAATGCTGTTGCGCATGTACCTGCGCTGGGGCGAAGCACACGGTTTCAAGACCGAGTTGATGGAAGTGTCGCCGGGCGAGGTCGCCGGCATCAAGAGCGCCACCATTCGTTTTGAAGGCGATTATGTGTTCGGCCGCCTGCGCACCGAAACCGGCGTGCACCGGCTGGTGCGCAAGTCGCCGTTCGATTCCGGCAACCGCCGTCATACGTCGTTTGCCGCCGTATTTGTTTCACCGGAAATCGACGACGATATCGAAATCGACATCAACCCCGCCGATTTGCGTATCGATGTTTACCGCGCCAGCGGCGCCGGCGGTCAGCATGTCAACAAAACCGAATCCGCGGTGCGCATCACCCACAACCCCACCGGCGTGGTGGTGCAGTGCCAGAATGACCGCTCGCAGCACAAGAACAAGGCGGCGGCGATGAAGCAGCTCAAGGCCAAGTTGTACGAACTGGAAATGCAAAAGCGCAATGCCGATCAGCAGGCGCTGGAAGACAGCAAGTCCGACATTGGCTGGGGCAGCCAGATACGTTCCTATGTGCTGGACCAGTCGCGCATCAAGGATTTGCGCACCGGGGTGGAAACCGGCAACACCCAGGCGGTGCTGGATGGCGACCTGGATCAGTTTATTGAAGCCAGTTTGAAAAGCGGCTTGTGAAACCAGTCCGCCAATGAACGCGAATGCACGCAAAATAGCATTTCATGCCAGTTATCTGGCAGCAGCAGGAAGTCTGTGCCGACATGCAACAATCAGGTATTCGTCTTCTTTGCCAGCGGAAATAACATCCACTCTGCGTCCTCTGTGGCCTCTGTGGCAATTCACTGAATGAAGTAATGACATGACTGAAGAAACAAAAGCTCTCACGCAGGAAGACGAAAACAAGCTGATTGCGCAGCGGCGTGAAAAACTGCAGGCCATTCGCGAGAAAGCAGGCGGCAACGGCAGCGCCTTTCCCAATGACTTCCGGCGTGATGTGCTGGCGGCTGACCTGCATGCGCATTATGGCGACAAGTCGCCGGAAGAGCTGGATGAATTGGCGCAGCGTGTTTCTGTCGCCGGGCGCATGATGGCCAAGCGCGTCATGGGCAAGGCCAGCTTTACCAAGATTCAGGATATGTCCGGGCAGATACAGTTATTCCTGCAACGCGATTCCCTGCCCGAAGGCGTGTACAACGAGGGCTTCAAAAAATGGGACGTGGGGGATTTAATCGGCGCCGAAGGTGTGCTGTTCAAAACCAAAACCGGTGAGTTGTCGGTGAAGGTGGACAATGTGCGTTTGCTGACCAAGTCGCTGCGCCCCTTGCCGGAAAAATTTCACGGCCTCACCGACATGGAAGTGCGTTACCGTCAGCGTTATCTCGACCTGATTATGAATCAGGAAGTGAAGGAAACCTTCAAAAAACGCACCCGCATTATCGCCTTCATTCGTAACTATTTTGACAGCCACGGTTTCATGGAAGTGGAAACCCCGATGATGCAGGTGATTCCCGGCGGCGCCACCGCGCGGCCGTTCGAGACCTATCACAATGCGCTGGGTTTGCCCATGTTTTTGCGCATCGCGCCGGAGCTGTATCTCAAGCGTCTGGTCGTCGGTGGTTTTGAAAAAGTGTACGAAATCAACCGTAATTTCCGCAACGAAGGCGTGTCCACCCGGCATAATCCCGAGTTCACCATGCTGGAGTTTTATCAGGCCTACGCCGATTACCGCGATCTGATGGACTTGACCGAAGACCTGCTGCGCAAGCTGGCCAGCGAGGTGCTGGGTTCCACCACGGTCAGTTACCAGGGCGAAAGCTACGACTTCGGCAAACCGTTCCAGCGCCTCAGCGTGTTCGATTCCATTCTGCAGTACAACCCGGACATCACTGCCGGGCAGTTGTCGGATGAAGCCGGCGCCAGACAGATTGCCGAATCACTCGGCATCAAGCTGAAAGATTCCTATGGCCTCGGCAAGGTGCAAATCGAGATATTTGAAAAAACCGTCGAACACCGTTTGATGGACCCGACCTTTATTACCGAATACCCGACCGAAGTGTCGCCGCTGGCGCGCCGCAGCGACAGCAATCCGTTCGTCACCGACCGCTTCGAGTTCTTTGTCGGCGGCCGTGAAATCGCCAACGGTTTCTCCGAGCTGAACGATGCTGAAGATCAGGCCGAGCGTTTCAAAAAACAGGTGGCGGAAAAAGAAGCCGGCGACGATGAAGCCATGCACTACGACGCCGATTACATCCGCGCGCTGGAATACGGTCTGCCGCCCACTGCAGGCGAAGGCATCGGCATCGACCGGCTGGTGATGCTGCTGACCGATTCGCCTTCAATCCGCGACGTGATTCTGTTCCCGCATATGCGGGTTGAGGATTGACCGCCTGTTTGCGTTAGCCACAGAGGGCGCAGAGTACACGGAGAGGTTTTTTTCACCACAGAGGCGCGGAGACGCAAAGAATGATCGCAGGAGCGGCTTTAGCCGCGAATTGTGCTTTGCACAGGCGCCGAGCTATCTGAAATCGCGTATTCGCGGCTAAAGCCACTCCTACATAGAAAAACTCTGTGTCTCTGCGCCTTGTATGTTACCCCCACATGTTATTTCATATAGTTTTGGCATGGTAGGCCGATTGCGCCCAGGGCAACAACCCGTCGCGGAGCCAGGGTCGCCATGCCATTCTCTGTTTACCCCGAA
>JALWPK010000207.1 GCA_026995045.1 Gammaproteobacteria bacterium
ACAACCACATCGACCCGGACATCTTCGACGTATTCATCCGCGAAAAAGTCTATATGCGATACGCCAAAGAGTTCCTGCCAGCCAGCCAGATTGATGAAGTCAATCATGCGGATATACCGGGGTATGAAGGGGACTGAGCTATCGTCTAAGAGGTGCTGGATTCACCACAGAGGCACGGAGGCGCAGAGGTTTGTTATTTGGTGGAAGCTGCTTTTTCCAGACGCTCGGCAAGCCACACCTTGATAATCGACTGGCGCGTTACCCCAAGATGTTTCGCTTCTCTATCCAGTGATTCGATCATCCAGACCGGAAAATCGACATTCACACGTTTTTGTTCCTGATTCGGACGCCTGGCTTTAGACAGATCAAGCTCGCCCGCAAGGCTCCGGTTGTCATCAAACTTCTTGTCAAATGTTTTCGCTTTCATAGAGTTTGACCTCTTCTGCGTGTGCACCGCGAACGGAACCTAAAACAGATCAGGGCGTTCGACATGATCAGCTTCAAAACCGATAGCGCATTTATACTATAAGACGAAGATATTCACCTGCTTTTTCAGGAGGCGGTGGTCATTCAAAGTTCAAGGAATAGCTGGTGCTGCGCCCGCCGCCCGGGTCTTTTTGCAATGCGCCCCGCTTGACCAGATCAAGAATATCGCGATAGGCGGTGTCTTGTGAGCACTTTGCAATCTTCGCCCATTTTGATGTGGTGAGCTTGCCTTCAAAACCATCCAGCAATCGGTTGAGAACCTTGATTTGCCGTTTGTTCAGGGGCTCTTTGGCAAAGCGTTCCCAGAACCGTGCTTTTTGCAGCACAGCACTCAACGTGTCCTGCGCGCTCTCGATTGTGCGCAGCAAACATTTCAGAAACCAGTCCTGCCATTGTGTAACATCGAGGTTGCTTTTCTGGCTCTGTTCCAGCATTTCGTAATAGGCTTTGCGCTCGCGGCGGATTTGAGCAGACATGCTGTAAAAACGCTGGCCGGTTTTTTCTGAACGGGCGAGCGCCATATCCGCAATTGCCCGCGCGATACGGCCATTGCCATCGTCGAAGGGGTGAATCGAGACAAACCATAAATGGGCCAGTCCGGCGATGAGCAAGGGGTCCATGTCGCCAGGCTGTTCAAACCAGCGCAGGAATGTCGCCATTTCCCCGGCTATGCGGCCTGCCGGTGGCGCCTGATAATGAACTTTTTCCCTGCCAATCGGACCCGAAACCACCTGCATGGGGCCGCTACTGTCGTCGCGCCAGTTGCCCACCTGTATTTTGGTCATGCCGCTTCGGCCTGTTGGAAACAGCGAGGCATGCCAGGCGAACAGCCGCTCCTCGGTCAGCGCGTCGGCATGGTTGCCGGTTGCATCCAGCGTCATCTCAACCACGCCCTCGACATCACGGTCGGCCGGAACAAGCCCGCCAACATCCAGACCAAGCCGCCGAGCGATGGATGACCTGACTTGATCAGTGTCCAGCTGTTCCCCCTCAATCTCACTGGATTTGACCACATCCTCGGTCAAGGTGCGGAGGTGGGCCTCGTTACGCAGATCAAAGCCCAGCGCCTCCATTCTACCGAGCAGCCGACCCTGCTCTCTCGATACGCGCGCGAGCAGCCGAGAGAGGTGGGTCTCATCCCAGCTAAAATCAGGCCAATCCGGATCTTCCCAGATATACATCGCACAAACTCCGCAAAATATGCGGAAATTATGGGTGTTATTCTCCGCAAAAGCAAGATATTATCCGATAAATTCGCGGATAAAAGGTCTTATTGACAGGGAGGCAGATACTTTGAAAAATTTTAATCCTTTGCGTCCTCCTCGCCTCTGTGGTGAACGAGGAGGGGCAAAGACTTTTATATATGGGAAGCCGATGGTATTTTCATTGATGAGCTACAGGGCGGAGCTCGTAAATTCTTCCATATTTAGCTGCTGATTGCAGATCGCCATGGCGAATCGCGTCCCTTACATCATCCAGTTTACAGGCATCCTCAACACTAAGATAAGGCGACCAACCCGTGTCATCTTCCAGTAATTCAACTTCTACCTCCGCAACATAGCAGCCTTCATGGACATATTTGATTTTTTTTCGGTGTTTCATCATTACCGCCTCCTCACGAATGACTCATTCCACTGCTCCGGATCAGGCCGATAAGCAGTAATCAGTACCGCTGGTTTGTCATGCCCTTTAGGTATGCCCCAGACAACATGAATCGGCGCTCCGGAATTATCCTTTTGTAACAATAGCATACATGGCCCTTTCGGATAGTCCGGATACTCTTCAACAATCACAGCATCCGCTATTCCACCGAGTACTTCTCTCGCTGTCAAATTATCCTCTGCCAATTCATCGTATCCATGTTCAGATATCCGAACTTCTCGGTCGCTTACCAATGCACACACCTTATCGAAGAAGTCACTCAAACTCTAATCTCCATGTTAGGTAGTGTGTTTCACAGGGCATAACGACTAAGCTCACATGAGGAGCCGCGATAGTGATGGTGTCTTGCGTAGTTCAATAGGAGTATATTCTTATTGATTCGCAAATCTGGCTACTGCTTCCGGGTACTTCTCTTCATAATCATCAAGGCACTGTTTCCAGTGTTTGGTATTAATTTCATCCTTAGTCACTTCGGTTGATTGAGGTGCGCCTAGGCGATCAGCATGTAACCTGTAAGCATTAAAAAAATTTACCTCAGCAAAGCTGAGTGGGTAGCCAACTTTGTTATAGTAATATTTCATTCTAGATAGCTCTATAATACAGTCGGAAACTATGTATGCTAGTACTAAGCCGAGGATCCATCCTGCAGCAAATTCCCACCCCTTTAGGAAAATCGCAGATATAATACCAGTTAAGGCTAGGATGCCGTATCCTGTTATCCAACTCCATGCAGTTGAGAGAGATACGAGCACCGGAGTTACAAAAAGATCAAATGTTGTTAGAAGCTTCCCTAGAACATTCCCGATAGTAAGCCAGATTGCAACTTGCCACCATGTGCTGCCGAAAAGAACACCGATAAATGCTCCTATGTATCCTGTGAGTGATGGAATGCATGTGATACCTTCAACAGTTTTTAGGACACAAAATGCGTCAGTTTTTCGGTCGATATCCCATAAACGCGCTAACAGTGTAAAAGCAGTTGGTATTTCTATACGAATCTTTAAGCCTCGTGGAGTTCTAAACATGATAAATTATACTTTGTGCTTGATCATGTGTGGGGACGCAATTAGGCATATTGCGAAGGCAGGATTTCACCTGTCTCGCTAGACATCATACGCCCTACTTCCATCATTTTTCGAAACCGCTCTCCAGTTGTTGATATATCACCACCCGTTGCATCAATCTGACTGTATCATATCTCTCCATGCATCCAAATTGACTCAACAACCCTTCGCGTCCATTTGCGTTAATTAGCGGAATAATCTTTGCGCCCTCCGCGCCTCTGCGCCACCGCGTTGGATTTTCATCAACAGCTAAGCCGCAATATCCTTCCCTTCCATCTCCGCCGTATCCACATCTTTCAATCCATTCTCCAGCACCGACACGTTATACCCGTTTTCGCTGAGGATGAACGAGGCCGATGAGCTGCGGCGGCCGGTGTCGCAGTAGACGATGTAGTGCCGGTTTTTGTCCAGTTCTTTCATTTTCATGCGCAGGAAAATCATCGGCAGGTGCAGGCTGCCCTTGATGTGGGCGGAGGCGTATTCGGCGGGCATGCGCACGTCCAGCCATTGCGATTCGCCGGATTCGACTTTGGCTTTGGCGGCGGTGAAGCCGATTTTGTCCTGCATGGGGGCGTTCAGCAGTTCGAGGAACTGGTCTTTGGACAGGCGACTGAGCACGCCTTTGGTGAGCATGACCACGGTGGCGTTGCGCGGCGCATCGGAGATCAGCGCTTCTTCGCCGAAGGATTGCCCGGAACCGAGTTCGGCCAGTTTGATTTCCTTGTCCGAGCCGGGCATGCGGCGGGTGACCATGCAGCGGCCGGATTTGATGATGTAGAAATAGTCGCCGGGTTCGTCCTGTTTGATAACGGCGTCGCCGGGTTTGACGTCGATGTCTTCCAGGCTGGTGAATACGGCCTGGATGTTGGCGGGCGGGATGCGGCGAAAGATTTCGGAGGAAAGCAGTTGCGTCATCCAGTCGTCATCATTGCTGCTGAGTTCTTCGACCTGAAAGCTGCTGGTCTGGTCCCATGTGAGCATCATGTCGAGCAGGTCGGAGTCGACGGTGATGACGGTGACATTGGTTTTGGCCACAGCAGTGAAGTTGCGTGGAATGATGTGCGCCAGCGCCACCTTGGCTTCATCGCTGCCGGCCTTGATCTGTTTGCTGGCCTTGCCGCCTTCGCCCAGTTCGACCGTGCCTTTCAGCAGGTAGATGTGGTCATCGTCCTTGTCGCCCTGAATGAAAATGTTGTCGCCTTTGGGAATGTCCAGCACTTGCAGTTTTTGTGCTATTTCACTGAGGTTGTCCGAGGTCAGCGTGTCCAGCGGCTGGAAGAATCGCAGATCCGGGATGGAGATGTTGCTCATGTGTTTATGGCTTCCATTGACAGCGTGGGTTGGGTTGCTGGTCCCATAAAATACATGCAGTTAGCGTTAAAAGCAATCAGCAGGCAGTGTGGCCGCTGTTTCTTCAGGTGTTATCGGCGCTTTGCCGGGTAACATCGACATAAACGCGTATTTTTTGCCCCGGTTGCAGGTATTTTCCCTTGATTTGGTTCCAGCGATGCAGGTCGTTGACGCTGACGTGATAACGGCTGGCGATGCGCGACAGTGAGTCGCCGTTGCGTACGGTGTGCGTCAGCCGCTGGATGGTGCGCGAGCGGCTGGCCTGCGCCGGGCCGCCTTTTTTCCACACCACCAGTTTTTGGCCCTTGCGCAGTTTGTCGCGAATCGCCATGCCGTTCCAGCGCGCCAGTTGATGCATGCCAACCTTGTATTTGCGCGCAATGGTCCAGAAGCTTTCGCCGTTTTGCACGATGTGCTCGATTTTGTGACGGTTTTTGCCGCGGCTGCGATTCTGGATGGCCTGCTTGCGTTGTGGCGCGCTCAGCGCATAGTGTTTCAGGCTTTTGCTGGCGACCGGAATCAACAGGTATTTGCCAGCGCGAATCCTGTTGCCGCGAATATTGTTGACCTTGCGCAATTGCTTGATGGAGGTGTTGTATTTGAGCGCGATGTGGCTGAGGGTTTCGCCGTTTTTGATTTTGTGCCGCGTCCAGCGAATGCGCTGGTCTTTGGGAACCAGCGCCAGTTGCGTTTCAAAGCGTTCAGCCGCCTCGACGGGCAGCAACAGGGTATGCGGGCCATCGGGGCCGGTGGCCCAGCGGTTGTAGGCGGGGTTGTAACGGTATAGCGTGTCGAGGTCGATATCGGCCAGCTCCGCCGCCAGCGCCAGGTCGATTTGCGAACCGGCGTCCACCTGTTTGAATCCGGGCGCATCGGGAATACAGCGCAGGCTGATGTTGTATTGTTCCGGATGGCTGATAATCTGTTTTAGCGCCAGCAGTTTGGGCACATAGGTGCGGGTTTCTTTCGGCAGTTTCAGATGCCAGAAGTCGGTTGGCCTGCCGCGCTTTTTGTTGCGGCGTATCGCCTTGTAAACATTGCCGGGGCCGGAGTTGTACGCCGCCAGCGCGTGCATCCAGTTGCCGTTGAACTGTCTGGCGAGATAGTCCAGATAATCCAGCGCAGCTTTGGTGGATGCGACAATATCGCGACGGCCGTCGTACCACCAGTTTTGTTTCAGCCCGTAGAGTTTACCGGTGGAGGGAATAAACTGCCAGATGCCGGCGGCGCGGCCATGGGAATAGGCGAAGGGCTGGAATGCGCTTTCCACAATCGGCAGCAGCACCAGCTCGGTGGGCATGTTGCGTTTTTGGGTTTCCTGCAGAATGAAATGCAAAAATGGTTCGGCGCGTTGCAGTACCCGGTCCATGTAGTTGGGGTGGCGGGCATACCATTTCAGCTCGGTTTGCAGGCGTTTTTGCTCCAGGTCGGTTTGCAGCGCAAAGCCGTCGCGAATCTCATGCCAGATAGAACCAGTATCGGCGGCGGGTACCTGATCCGGCAAATCGAATTCCGAATCGAAGTCGATTTGCGGTTCGAGCGACGCCAGCAGTTGTGCTGGCGGCAAATCCGGTGCTGAATGGGCAGTGGGCGATAACACCGGACGGGGCGGGTCCTGCAAGGGTTTTTCCGGCAAACAGGCGCTCAGGCCCAGACAAAGCAGGGCTGTTGCGGCGAACAGCAAAAAGGATCGGATTTTCAAATCAGTTGCAACCAGGAAGTATTGTCAGAAAAGGCGCCGGTTTCTTGTTCTATTTGTAGATGCTTGTGGGCGAATTGTACAGCACAGCGGGCGGTCATGTTATTCCTGTTGGTTATGGCGTTGGCGTCTTGTTTGCGCGCCGATGGCATGACAAGCTAACGCCATGAATAATACCGTCAAAAAAGGTAAAGTCATCATGCACACCGATGGCGCCTGCCGCGGCAATCCCGGCCCGGGGGGCTGGGGCGTCAGTTTGCAGTACAATGGACACAACAAAACCCTGAAAGGTTCCGAGCCGGAAACCACCAACAATCGCATGGAGCTGATGGCGGTGATTAACGGTCTCAACCAGTTGACGCGGCCATGCGATGTGGAGTTGTATACTGATTCCAAATATGTGCTCGACGGCATCACCAAATGGATGGCCGACTGGAAAAAGCGCGGCTGGAAAACCGCCGCCAAAAAGCCGGTGAAAAATGTGGAGCTGTGGCGGCAACTCGACGACGCCACACAGCGGCACAATATCAACTGGCACTGGGTAAAAGGTCACTCGGGCGACGCCGGCAACGAACTGGCCGACCAGTTGGCCAATGACGCCATCGACGAAATTCAGCAAGCCGCCACCGACTAAAGACAAACGACCCACGACCAAAGACCAACGACCCCAAAAAATGTCCAGACAAATCGTACTCGATACCGAAACCACCGGCCTTGAACCCTCGCAAGGCCATCGCATCATCGAAATCGGCTGTGTCGAACTGCTCAACCGCCGCCTCACCGGCAACAACTACCACCAGTACATCCAGCCCGACCGCGAAATCGACGAAGGCGCGCAGCAGGTGCACGGCATCAGCACCGAATTTCTGGCCGACAAACCGCGCTTTGCCGATATCGTTGACGGCCTGATTGACTATCTCAAGGGCGCGGAGCTGATTATCCACAACGCGCCTTTCGACGTTGGTTTTCTCAATCACGAGTTCAAACTCGCCGGTGAACAGTACGGCGCGGTGGAAACCCATTGCAGCGTGACCGACACCCTGGTGATGGCGCGCAAGATGCGGCCAGGCCAGAAAAACAATCTGGATGCGCTGTGCAAGCACTACGAAGTCAACAACACCCACCGCGACCTGCACGGCGCGTTGCTCGACGCCGAACTGCTGGCCGAAGTGTATCTGCGCATGACTGGCGGCCAGTCAGCGCTGCTACTGGATGAGGAAACCGGCAACGACAGCGAGGGTAATCAGGTTGTCACACACAGCAAAATCGCCGATGACCGGCCACCGCTACCCATCATCCAGGCCAGCGCCGAGGAAGTGCAGGCGCATGAGGCCATACTGCAAAAAATGGGTGACAGCTGTTTGTGGAAGTAGGGCAAAGACCGGTTTTTTCCGCAGATGAACGCGGATGAACACAGATTGTTTTTTGCCACAGAGGACACAGAGTACACGGAGAGCTTTTTCACCACAGAGGCACAGAGAACGCAAAGGTCTTTCTATTGTAGGAGTGGCTTTATCCACGAATTCATGATTCCAGCAAGCTCTGTGCCAGTGGGCAGCTTGTTCGCGGCTGAAGCCGCTCCTACGATTCAATTCTCAGTGTTCTCTGTGCTCTCTGTGGCAAAAAAAATCCAGTAGTAACCCTAGCGCCCGTGTTTCATAATCCTTGCCTTGTCGCGTTTCCAGGTGCGATCCTTGTCGGCGGCGCGTTTGTCATGCGCCTGTTTGCCCTTGGCGAGGCCGATGTCCATTTTGACGCGGTTGTTTATCCAGTACAGCGATAACGGAACCAGGGTGTAGCCCTTGCGTTCGATCTGGCCGATGAGGCGGTCGATTTCGCGGCGGTGCATCAGCAGTTTGCGGTTGCGGAACGGGTCGGCCTTGACGTGGCTGGAGGCGGACAGCAGCGGGGTGATGTGGCCGCCGAACCACCACAGTTCGCCATCGCGCGCCATCACATAGCTTTCGTTCATTTGCACGCGGCCCTCGCGCAGGCTTTTGACTTCCCAGCCCATCAGCGACAGCCCCGCCTCGAAGTTGTCTTCGATGTGGTAATCGTGACGCGCTTTTTTGTTGACGGCGATCTGGTTGGAGGGGGCTTTTTTCTTTTTGGCCATGCTGTCCGGAGCGGTGTTGTCGGGCAGGCGAAGTATAGGGGATGGTCAGGGCGGCTGGCTAGCCGATTTGCGCGAAACAGGGTTAATTGCATCTGAGACTGGCTTAATCAGTGCATCACTATATAATTACTGGCTAAAAACAAGGGGTTGTCATGAACGAGCGAAAATCGATTCACGGCCAGTGGTCCAGCAAACTGGCGTTTATTCTGGCGGCCACCGGATCGGCGGTCGGTCTGGGGAATATCTGGAAATTTCCCTATATCACCGGCGAAAACGGCGGCGGCGCGTTTGTGTTGGTGTATCTGCTGTGCATCGCCCTGATCGGCATCCCGATCATGATGGCCGAGGTGATGCTGGGGCGGCGCGGGCGGCGCAGCCCAATCAACACCATGGCGCTGCTTGCCAGTGAAGAAGGCAAAAGCAATGGCTGGGTGGCGCTGGGCTGGATGGGCGTGGTCGCCGGTTTTCTGATTCTGTCATATTACAGCGTGATTGCTGGCTGGGCGATGTCGTATGTTTTCCGCACCGGCAGCGGCATGTTTGTGGGCGCCACCGCCGATGGCGTCAGCAGTATATTCACCGATTTCATCTCGGATCCTGAAAAACTGCTGGCCTGGCACACGATTTTCATGGTGATGACCATGATCGTGGTGGCGCGTGGTGTGAAAAACGGGCTGGAAAAAGCCGTTACCCTGTTGATGCCGTTGCTGTTCGGGTTGCTGTTGCTGGTGGTCGGCTACGCCATGACCACTGGTCATTTCCAGCAGGGGCTGGATTTTTTGTTTACCCCTGGGCCGATTACCGGCGATGCTGTGCTGATTGCGATGGGGCATGCGTTTTTTACTCTTAGCCTGGGTATGGGCGCAATCATGGTGTATGGCTCCTACCTGCCAAAATCCACATCCATCACCCAGGCGGCCTTTGCAGTTGCGCTGGCGGATACCGCCGTGGCGCTGTTGGCCGGCATGGCAATTTTCCCGATTGTGTTCGCCAACGGGCTGGAGCCAGGCGCCGGGCCGGGACTGATTTTCAAAACCCTGCCGATTGCTTTTGGCCACATGGAAGGCGGCATTCTGATTGGCGTATCGTTTTTTCTGCTGCTGGTGTTCGCGGCCTGGACCTCGGCGATTTCACTGATTGAGCCGGCGGTGGCCTATCTGGTGGAAAATCGCGGCATGAAGCGCGTCTATGCCTCGGTGTGGATTGGCGTTGCGACCTGGCTGGTGGGCATTGGTTCGGTGCTGTCGTTCAATGTGTGGGCGGACAAAACCTGGTCACTGCCGTTTATATTCGAAAACAAAAACTTTAACTTTTTCGATACACTGGATTACATGACGGCCAATGTGATGTTGCCATTGGGCGGTCTGTTTATCGCCATCTTCGCCGGTTGGTTGATGCGCGAGCAGTCGTCGCGCGAAGAAATGAATACCTGGTCATGGGCCTACAAGGCGTGGCGTTTTCTGGTGCGCTTTGTCGCTCCGCTGGCGGTTATCATTGTGTTCCTCAAGGCTGTTGACGCGATATAGGTTACGATTTTGTCTGTTATTCAACGCAGTGCGCTGGTGCATTATTCCGCCGCGGAAATGTACCGCCTGGTCAACGATGTGGCCGCCTATCCGGAATTTTTGCCCTGGTGCCGCTCATCAAAAGTGATTTCGGAAACCGGCAATGAAATGGTGGCCAGCGTGGAAATCGCCAAGGGATTGCTCAACCAGACTTTTACCACTCGCAACCGGCTGGTCACAGACCGGCGCATCGAACTGCAACTGCTCGACGGCCCGTTCAAAAAACTGCATGGCGTATGGCGGTTTGAACCGCTGAAAACCGACAATGCCTGCAAGGTGTCGCTCGACCTTGAATTTGAATTCGACAGCGCCATGATAGCGATTGCGGCGAAGCCGATTTTTACCCAGATTGCGAACTCGCTGGTCGACGCCTTTGTCAAACGCGCTGTGCAGGTCTACGGAGAACGGGAGTTATGAGTACTGAAACCATCAATGTTGAAGTGGCCTACGCCACGCCCGAAAAACAGCTGATACTGCCGGTGAATGTTGACAAGGGCACCACGGCCGGCGCAGCTATCGTGCAATCCGGCATTATGATGGAGTTCCCCGAGATGGATCTGGAAAACAGCAAAATCGGCATATTCGGCAAGGTTGCGCCGATGACCAAAGTGCTGGAAGACGGCGACCGGGTGGAAATCTACCGGCCGCTGATTGCTGACCCGAAAGAAGTGCGCCGCAAGCGCGCAGCCGAAGGCAAGGTGATGAAAAAAGGCGGCGGCGAGGCTGCCTGATTCTGTGCTGTTATAGTAGGCTGTCAGTCGTGTTCGATTGTTGGTGGCGGCAGAATGGTGTCCGGGTCGATGTAGTCGCTGTCATCAATTTCCACCAGCACATCGTTTACAAAATACAGCGTCAGCCGTGACTGTTTCGGTGGCTTGTTACCTGGCAGATAGCGGAAAATATAATCCCAGCGCTGGTCATGAAACGGGTCTTGCAGAACCGGAATGCCCAGCAAGGCCCGCACTTCAGCCTTGGGCATGCCGGCACGCAGCATTTTGACCTGATCTGGTTTGATGGCGTTGCCCTGGGTGATGTCAAGTTTGTGCGCTTCCGGCAACCAGCTGCTGCATGCCGCCAGTGACAGCGCCAGCAGGGCGGGTAAAATGCGAACCCAAAACAGATGCAAAAAGCGGTAAGATACGTTTGTACGAGTCATGATGTTTGTGACAGTCGCCAGCCGGAAAAGTGCTGTGCATGGTAACGTATTTTGCTGTTCGAGGCATCACTGCTGTATTCTGAACCGCCAACACGATGACGATATCAAGTTATGGAATCCAACGATTTAAAAAAAGCCGGTCTCAAAGTTACCTTGCCGCGGGTGAAAATTCTCGAATTGATGGAAAAGGCCAAGGTGCGTCACCAGAGCGCGGAGGATATCTACCGCGCCCTGCTCGATGAAGGGGAAGAAATCGGTCTGGCGACCGTGTATCGTGTGCTGACCCAGTTTGAGGCGGCTGGTCTGGTGTCGCGCCATCACTTCGAAGGCGGGCAGGCTGTGTTCGAGCTGAATCAGGAAGGCCATCATGACCATCTGGTGTGCATCGTTTGCGGCAAGGTCGAAGAGTTTGTCGACGACATCATCGAGGAGCAACAGCTCAAAATCGCCAAAGAAAAAGGCTACACCGTTACCGATCACAGCCTGACGCTTTACGGCAAATGCCCGGACTGCCAATAGTCTGTTTCCACTCGCTGCCCCCCACGAGCGTTCGAAGCCACGCATGCGCAGCACACGACACCAAACCCCGCTTAACCAGCAGTATTCCATCAAGGAATATCTGCGCCTGCTCACCGGCGCGGATGTTGCTGAAGACTCGCCGCTGTATCAGGCCTGCCAGCTGGCCTGGGAAATGCCGCCGGATCCGCTGCTGCCGAGCACGCTGGATGTCACCCTGTTGCTGAGTGAACTGGGTTCGGACGAAACCACGCTGACGGTCAGCCTGCTGGGCTCTTCCCGTTTGCTGGAACAAATTGGCAAGCAAAAACTGCAACAGCAGTTCGGCGACAAGATTGCCGCCATGGTGGAAAACGTCTGCCAGTTGCACAGCTTCCAGAACCTCGATATCAAGGACACGCCGGAACAGGCCGAACGCCTGCGCCGCATGTTGCTGTCGATGGTGGAAGACGTGCGCGTGGTGCTGATCAAACTGGCATTTCGTGTGCAACGCCTGCGGCAGGCGGTCAAGGCCAGTGATGACATTCGGATTCCGCTGGCGCAGGAATCGATGGACATTTTCGCGCCGATTGCCAACCGCCTCGGCATCGGTCAGCTCAAATGGGAGCTGGAAGACCTGTCGTTCCGTTGTCTCGAGCCCGACACCTACAAGCAGATTGCCCGCTATATCGATGAAAAGCGCGAAGAGCGCGAGCAGTATATTGCTGGCATTGTGCAAATCATTCGTGATGAACTCGACAGGGCGGGCATACAGGCCGAAGTTTACGGCCGCCCCAAACACATCTACAGCATCTGGAAAAAGATGGTGGAAAAACGCCGCAGTTATGACGAACTGTTCGATGTGCGCGCGGTGCGCGTGATTGTCGACAGCGTGGCGGACTGTTATGTGGTGCTGGGCATTGTGCACGGACTGTGGCGGCACATCGCCAAGGAATTCGACGATTACATCGCCAACCCGAAAGACAACGGCTACCAGTCATTGCACACCGCCGTCACCGGGCCGCATGGCAAGCCGGTGGAAATCCAGATTCGCACCCGCGAGATGCACGAGTTCGCCGAGCACGGGGTGGCGGCGCACTGGCGTTACAAGGAAGGCTCCAATGCCGACAGCAACCTGCAAGCCAGCATCGATTCGCTGCGCAAACTGCTCGACCCCAAACAGACTGAAGACGCCGAGCTGCTGGAAAATTTTCGCGCCGAAATGTTTTCCGACCGCGTGTATGTGCTGACGCCGGAAGGCCGGGTGATTGACCTGCCGGTGGGCGCAACGCCGATTGATTTCGCCTATGCGGTGCATACCGAAGTCGGTCACCGTTGCCGCGGCGCGAAAGTGAACGGCTCGATAGTGCCGCTGACCTATCAGCTGAAAAACGGCGAGCAGGTGGAAATTCTCACCGGCAAGCACGCCGCGCCCAGCCGCGACTGGACGATACCGCATCTGGGTTATATCAAAACCTCACGCGCACGCAACCGCATCCGCGCCTGGTTTCGCAAACTGGATCGCGAGCAGCACGAAATTGACGGCAAGGCGATGTATGAACATGAAATCAAAAAGCAGGGCGTGCGTCCGCAATTGCCGCAGATACTGAAACATTTCAAACTCGATAACGAACAGGACTTTTATGTGCAGCTTGGCCGTGGCGACATCAGCCCGGCGCAACTGACCGCGGCATTGTACGAACATGATGCAACTGAAAGCAAACCGGCTATCCCCAGACAGCCGCGCCGGCGGAAGCAGACAGACATAACAGGTAAAAGCGCTGTTAATGTGCTGGGTGTAGGCAACCTGATGACCAGCATGGCGAAATGCTGCAAACCGGCGCCGGGCGATGATATTGTCGGTTATATCACCCTGGGCAAGGGGGTGACCATTCACCGCAAGGATTGCCGCAATGTACTCAACCTCAGCCCAGAACGCGCCGCCCGCCTGATTGAAGTGGAATGGGGCGACAGTGATGTGGAAACCTATCCGGTGACGCTGATCATCGAAGCGGTCGACCGCCACGGTTTGCTGAGCGATATCACCCGTTTGATGGCGGATGAAAAACTCAATGTGATTGCGGTGAATACCCTCAGCGACAAAAAACGCCAGACCGCGAAAATGTCGGTCACCGTCGAAATTCGCGACCTGCAACAACTCAGCCGCATCATCGACAAGATCAACCAGTTGCGCAATGTGATACAGGTCAGCCGTGGAGCCAATGTATCGGCGAAATGAATGGGGTGGATTGTTTCACCACAGAGGCGCGGAGACACAGAGGTTTCCTTTCGAGTGCAGGAGCGACTTTAGTCGCGAACGGTAACCTCCACAAGTACCTGACTTGCTGAAATCGTATGTTCGTGGCTGAAGCCACTCCTACAGTGCATAGTTGAGGAGACTCGCGCCACGGGCTGCGTTCTGTGAGATTTCTCCCTGCGGTCGAAATGACACCCCAAAATAAGAAAAACCTCCGCGCCTCCGTGTCTCTGTGGTAAAAACCAGTTATTTCACCACAGAGACACGGAGGGTGGTAAGGGCGTTTCCGCAAATGCACGCAAATAAACGCGAATGTTTAATGCGTTGTATTGTCATCCCAAGCGTAGCGCGAGGGATCTTGCGCCACGGGTTGTGTTCTGTGAGATTTCTTCTTACGGTCGAAATGACACCCCCCAAAAGAAAAACCTCTGTGTCTCAGTGTCTCTGTGGTAAAAAACAGTTATTAAAACCAAAAAGCCCGGCGCATGCGCCGGGCTTTTTCAGTTGAGCTGAAGCTGTAATCAGTTCAGCTTTTCTATCCCCAGCATTTTGAGGATGTATTTTTCATACAACGGCTCGGATGAACCTTTCTTCATCTTGCGAATGAAATATTTTTCAAACGCAATCTTGGCCAGGTGCACCCATTTGCCTTTCTTGAACCAGGCGACGTTGCGTGGCGGGATTTGTGGCAGCG
>JALWPK010000208.1 GCA_026995045.1 Gammaproteobacteria bacterium
CTGAACAGGGCACGGCGCCGGTTTGGCCGCAGTAGCTCAGTGGTAGAGCGCGTCATTGGTAATGACGAGGCCGGCAGTTCAATCCTGCCCTGCGGCACCATTCTCCATTATTGCCGCTGTGCCCGGCGCACGCATGAAACGCGCTCAGGGCTGCTTCTGTTAATCGCTTTCGCAGCATGGCGCCTGCCTGAATTACTCACCAAACAAGTCCGATTGATCCCCGCCAACGGAGGTAACGGCAGGGGCTTTTCGTTCCTTGTCCGTTGGCGTCGGCAATTCACTGGCCTTGAAACAATCCCCGGCAACAATCTTGTCCAGCGTCGCTTCAAGTTCCGGCTCCATGGCCAGTGTGGCCTCCAGAACCCAGAGCAGTTCCAGAAATTCATCGCTCATGCGGGCCGTCCAGCGCTCGGGCCGAATGTCATCAAGGGGCGAAGATTTTTTCCCGGCGCGTTTTTTCATCCGGTAGCCCAGCCAGGATTGCACAACCTTGAGGCCGGAAACCTCAAAATCCCATATTTGCGGCTCCACCGGCCCGAACAGGCCATCGCCAATACGCACTTCGCGCTTTGCGGGATCATAGGCGAAGTCTTCGGGGTATTTGGCCGGTTCCGGCGAAATGGCCTTGATATATTTGGCCGTGCCCGGCGGTATCTGATCGCCGCGACCGTCACCCTGAAAACGCGCTGCATAGGTATGCAGCCAGATCAGGCGGCGGCCCAGCCGGGCGGCCCTCCTGAACAGTTTGGCCTCTTTGGTCAGCGGCACGCGCGGACCCGGTGTTTCCAGCTCGTTCCAGAAACGCCTTGTGTAGGATTGCCCGCCAAGGCAGGCATAGACATAGGCCGCCAGGTCCTCGGCGCTTGTTTCGGTTCCATAAGTTTTTGCGAGACTCTCAAGCAAGCCCTTGGTGATGTTGGGCCGGGTCGCCTTGGCATCGCGGTAGAGCGGGATGACATCTTTGCCGCCAAACGAGCCTCGGAAATGGTGGAGGTCGGGAATATGGGCAGCTGCCATTAATGCACAGCCATTAGCAAGTGAATAAGCAAGCAGCGATGTGAAAAAAACCTGATTAGATCCAAGTGTGCTGCGCAGTTCAGGTCGTAAATAATCGCCCACTCGATTATCTATCAATGCATATTGTTGATCAAAGGAGCGAAAAGAATATCTACATTTATTTGGAGTTTTTGCACCACTACCCAACTCAATAATAGATTTTTGTGTATTGTTTGATGGTTTCCAAGTTATTTTTCTATCCCTGGTTTCCTTGAATAGGCTGATTCTATTTTTATAATCAGCTTGTTTAAGTTGTATAAAACGTCGCTCAAGAAGTTCCTTATTTTCTCCAATGGGCCATGACCTTTTGAATTGAACGCCGGAGTGCTGCCAAGGGAAAAGAGTAGTCAGTTTGGGCCACTCAAAATATGCCCCTTTCCCTGCTGGCAAAAATGGTGCGTGCCAATCAGTTACACACGGCCTCCAGTCGATTTCCGACTTTTCCCCGATAGCTTCCAGATGTGCCAGTTTTGCCTCCCGGCTGGCACCTTCAATTTTGGCGTACCAGATTTTTGCAGGCATATCCGGGCGGGCAGTCTTTCCCCGAACCCCGACAGCAATGGCAACGGGTGTTTGAATGTTAAAAACATTGGGGGATTTGCGTGTGCCGAGATTGTCGCCGCCAAGGTCAAGTATCCATATCTCGTCAAACGTGCGGCGCATCATCTCGCGCATGCCGATAAAGCCGGGACCGGCGAGATAGCTTGAGGCGGTAATGAAGGTGACAATGCCGCCACACTTTTGCTGCTCAAACATCCTCCACAAGGCCCAGCGCCAGAAATAAACGTAATCGTTATAAAGGTTCTTGAGGTGGACGCCTTCCCCGGCTTTGCGCGCCGGTTCCAGAAAATCCTCCAAAATCGGGCGATCTTCCTGCTTTTCCGGTTTGGCACCGCCTTCGAGCTGATCGCCAAAACGCACCCAGCCGCCTTTGCGCTGTGTGGTGGTATCGCCTTCCTTGATATGCTGGCGGTCATAAGGCGGATTGCCAAGGCAGACCAGAATATCGCCTTCATTCTTCACCTTGCGGGCGGCCTCGTGTTCTTCCACGAGCCTTTTATGCGTGAGGGTCAATCCGCCGGGAGGCACCTCGTTCGGGCTGGCCAGGGTGTCGGCCAGATAAATTTTCAGCCTGTCGGGAATGGCCGCCCCGGCCCCTTCCAGCGCCTGGGACAGCCGCAAATGCGCCACCGCGTAGGGGCCGACAAGTATTTCGAACCCGTACATGTTCTCGGCCATTTGCGAGGCGCGCCCGGCAACAGCGCCTTCGCCCGAGCGAGCCCGCACCTTTTCCAGCCCATGCTTGATGGCGGCAACCGGGTAAGTGCCTGTGCCCGTTGCGGGGTCGAGAAACACCACCCCGTCATCGGCAAAGCCAAGCTTCTTGCCAAAGCGCTTGTCCAGCAGTTCGCTGACCAGCCGCACCTGCAATTCCACCACCTCGCGCGGGGTGTAATAAACGCCGTAATCCTTGCGCAATTTGGGGTCATAGGCGGCCAGAAAGTCCTCATAAAAGTAAAGCCACAAATCGGGTTTGGATTTCTCAAAATCGTGAACATTGAGGGCTTCCAATGAGCGTTGCAGCAATTCAAAGCCAACGCGCAATTCTTCGCGGGCAGCATCTTGCCCCAGAAGCTCCAGTGTCCGGGCCAGCAGCCGGTTGCCCTTGTCCAGGGTTTTTGCCGCATCTACGGGGTCGAGCTTTTCAGCCCCCGACAGCCGCGCCAGCAACATGGCGTAAGTCACCGTCTGGGCATAGGCATCGGCAAACTGGGCATCATCGGCATTCGGGAAAAAGAAGTTTCGCCATTCACGGGCCAAAGCCTCGATGCTCGATCCTTCTGTGGCGAGCGCTGCCTCAACTTCCGAACGCAGAAAACGCGACAGCGGTGCCAGATATTTCGCCAGCGGCGAAGGCTTGTGCGGCACAGCAGGAGACCAGTACAGAAAATTCCGGAGTAGGTCGCTCAGGCGACCAGCATTTTCCTGGTTGACGGCTTTTTTGCCCCGCTCTGCGGGGTCGTCATCCAGCCGGACAATGCTCCCCTGCCTCTCGCCGTTGCGGTACAGCGCCCACTCGCGGCCATCAGTGTAGATCAGGTTTGGCAAGCCCTTGAGCTTTTTCCACTGCTCCTTGTTGTGCTTGCCTTTCAGCTTTGGCGCATCTGCCCCCAGTCCCGGCGCTTTCAGCTCGATATAGCCGCATATCAAGCCGCCAACATAGATCGCGATGTCCGGGCGGACCTTGTGTTCAGACAGGTGTGTTTCCGTGCGGTGCTCTACTTTAAGACCAAAACTCTTCCCCGTCTCCTCAATCAAGTCGGCAACGGGTTCTTTCAACTGGTCTTCAGGAGAGGCCGAACCCGGCAAGGCGAATTTGCCCTTGAGTGTCTCCGCAAAGGTTTCCAGAGAAGAAAAATCCATAGTGCCCACACAAGACCAATACTCTGCCTATTGTTTCATAGCAGGCCATTGCAGTGGTGTGAAACAAAATCACCCAGGCCTTCTTCAGCCGGTCTTGCGTGAGGCCATGGGCCAGTAGCCGGAGAGGATGCGCTCGCCGGTCTGGCCGCTGTCGACCTCCTTCTGCACCCGCGCGCCAATGCCCGAAAGATTGCCCTCGTGCATGCGATAGCAAAACAGCGGCTCGGGAATATACACCCCGGTCCAGCCATTGCCGATGATCCGGCACCACTTGTC
>JALWPK010000209.1 GCA_026995045.1 Gammaproteobacteria bacterium
TTCGGGGTAAACAGAGAATGGCATGGCGACCCTGGCTCCGCGACGGGTTGTTGCCCTGGGCGCAATCGGCCTACCATGCCAAAACTATATGAAATAACATGTGGGGGTAACATACAAGGCGCAGAGATTATTTTTTATGGTGGGAGCGGTTTCAGCGCGAGCACACGATTTCAACAACCTGCATTTGTGGTCATCTTCGTTCGCGGCTGAAGCCACTCCTACAGGAAAAACCTCCGCGTCTCTGTGCCTCTGTGGTGAATATTAAAATCACCTCCGTGCGCTCTGTGAGCTCTGCGGCTAAAACAAACTACGGGGAAACTTCCAGCATTCGGTCCAGCGCCAGACGGGCCTTGTCGGCGACGTTTTGCGGCACGCTGATCTGGTTGACGATGTGGCCTTCGACCAGGTTTTCCAGCACCCAGGCGAGGTGTTGCGGGTCGATGCGGAACATGGTGGAGCACATGCACACGGTGGGTGACATGAAATGCACGTTTTTGCCTTCGTGTTTGAACTGCTCGTGCAGGCGGTTGACCAGGTTGAGTTCGGTGGCGACCAGCCATCGTGTATTCGGCTCGGCCTCGGCGATGGTTTTGATGATGGTTTCGGTGGAGCCGACATAATCTGACTTCTGGCACACCTCGAAAGGACTTTCCGGATGCGCGATGACTTTGGTGTCCGGGTATTCGGCCTTGAACTGGTCGATCTGCTCCGGCTGGAACATCTGGTGCACCGAACAGAAGCCTTTCCACAGAATGATTCTGGCGTCGCGAATCTGCTGTTCGGTGAGGCCGCCCATCGGCTGGTCGAAGTCCCATACCACCATCTGCTCCAGCGGAATGCCCATGGTGTAGCCGGTGTTGCGGCCCAGATGCTGGTCCGGGAAGAACAGCACTTTTTCACGCTGCTCGAAGCACCAGTCGAGCACATGACGGGCGTTGGTCGAGGTGCAGACGATGCCGCCGTGCTCGCCGCAAAAGGCTTTCAGGTCGGCGGCGGAATTGATGTAGGTGACCGGGGTGATGGTTTCATCCGGATTGAGCACGCTGGCCAGCTCCCGCCAGGCGCGCTCCACGTTTTGCAGATTGGCCATGTCGGCCATCGAGCAACCGGCGGCCATGTCGGGCAGAATCGAAACCTGATCGGGACGCGACAGGATGTCGGCCACTTCGGCCATGAAATGCACGCCGCAGAACACGATGTATTCGGCTTTGGAGCTGGCCGCCTGCCGCGACAGCTTCAGCGAGTCACCGGAAAAATCGGCATGCGCGAACACTTCGTCGCGCTGGTAATGATGCCCCAGAATCACCAGCCGCTCGCCCAGCTGCTCGCGCGCACGGCGAATGCGCTCATCACATTCGATGTCGTCCAGCAGGGTGTAGGCTTGTACAGCAACAGCGCTCATCGGGGCTTACCTTATCATTTCATGACCGGGGGGTTTTCAACAATAATGGCATTGATAAAAATCACAATGACTCGTTGGGGATAGATGCCGTGGATTGTTTGCCACAGAGTTCACAGAGTCCACGAAGAGTTGTTTTCACCACAGAGGCGCGGAGACACGGAGGTTTTATCCTGTAGGAGCGGCTTCAGCCGCGAACGGTGATATCCACAAACACTGACTTTGCTGAAATCGCGAATTCGTGGCTAAAGCCACTCCTACTACATCAAACCACTGCGTTCCTTGCGTCCTTGCGCCTTTGCGTTGGCCGTAAAATCTCTGTGGCTCTGTGTGCTCTGTGGCAAAAAAATCACCCCCCCTTTTCTTCCACCTTGCGCAGGCGCAGGTTGAGTTCGCGCAGTTGCGCATTCGATACCGGCGCCGGCGCTGAGGTCAGCGGGCAGGCGGCGGTCTGGGTTTTGGGGAAAGCCATCACGTCGCGAATCGATTTGGCGCCGCTCATCAGCATCACCAGGCGATCCAGGCCAAAGGCGATGCCGGCGTGTGGCGGGCAGCCGTATTTGAGCGCGGTGAGCAGGAAGCCGAACTTGTCCTCGGCTTCTTCCTCGCCGATGCCCAGCAGTTCGAACACCGCCTGCTGCATATCGGTTTTGTGGATACGCACCGAGCCGCCGCCCACTTCGGTGCCGTTCAGCACCATGTCGTAGGCGCGCGACAGCACTGCGCCGGGGTCGGCCTTGAGCGCATCCGGTGAATCAACCGAGGGCGCGGTGAAGGGGTGATGCAGCGAGGTCCAGGCGCCATCGCGGTCTTTTTCGAACATGGGGAAATCCACCACCCACAGCGGGCGCCATTCATCGGCCACCATGCCGCGGTCTTCGCCCAGCTTGACGCGCAGCGCGCCGATGGATTCGTTGACGATGTGGGTTGCGCCTGCGCCGAAGAACAGGATGTCGCCGGACTCGCAGCCGGTTTTTTCCAGAATCGCGCCGAGCGCCTCGTCCGGCAGGAATTTTACAATCGGAGACTGCAGGCCATCGCGACCGCCAGCGACATCATTGACCTTGATCCAGGCCAGCCCCTTGGCGCCATAACGGCCTACATAGTCGGTATAGTCGTCGATTTCCTTGCGCGACAGCCCGGCGCCACCGGGCAGGCGCAGCACCACCACGCGGCCCTCGGGGTCGTTGGCGGGGCCGGAGAACACCTTGAATTCAACGTCCTGCATCACTTCGGCCAGATCCACCAGCTCCAGCGGGATGCGCAAATCGGGTTTGTCGGAACCGTAGCGCGACATCGCCTCGGCGTAGCTCATGCGCGGGAACGGCGTTGGCAGCTCCACATCCAGTACCTGCTTGAACATGCCGCGAATCATGTTTTCCATCAGCTCCATCACGCCTTCCTCGTCGAGGAAGGAGGTTTCGATATCGAGCTGGGTGAATTCGGGCTGGCGGTCGGCGCGCAGGTCTTCGTCGCGGAAGCAGCGCACAATCTGGTAATAGCGATCCATGCCGGACATCATCAGCAACTGCTTGAACAGCTGCGGCGACTGCGGCAGGGCGAAAAAACTGCCGGCATGGGTGCGGCTGGGCACCAGATAGTCGCGCGCGCCTTCGGGGGTGGCCTTGGTCAGCATCGGGGTTTCGATGTCCCAGAAGCCTTCGCCGTCGAGGAATTCGCGCATGAAATGGGTGACGCGATTGCGCAGGCGCATGCGTTGCTGCATGGCGTCGCGGCGCAGGTCGACATAGCGAAATTTCAACCGCAGGTCTTCGTGCACATCCTTGTCATCCAGCTGGAACGGCGGCGTGTCGGCGCGGTTGAGAATTTCCAGCTCTTGCGCCAGCACCTCGATTTTGCCGGTGGCCAGCTTCGGGTTGATCGCGGCCTCGTCGCGCAACCGCACCTTGCCCTTCACCCGCAGCACAAACTCGTTGCGCACCTGCTCGGCCAGCGCAAACATGTCAGGGCGATCCGGGTCGAACACAATTTGCACCAGCCCTTCGCGGTCGCGCAGATCGACAAAAATCACGCCGCCGTGGTCGCGCCGGCGGTTCGCCCAACCGCACAGGGTCACCTCCTGTCCGTCCAGTGTTTCGGTGACCTGTCCGCAATAATGACTGCGCATGATGTTTAACCCTTGAATATGTGTATGAAAAAAGTGTGGCGATGTTACGGGCTGCACCCGCCCTTTGCAATCAACTGGCGCAACCTAGCTGTCACCTTTCTTGCTGGCCGTGGTGGATTTGGCGGCGGATTTGTCCCTGGCGGCGCTGCCTGACTTGCCGCCGGCGTCACCGCCCTTACTGCTCTCAGCCCCCTTGCCGCCATCGGCCAGGTTTTTCTTGTTGCCGGATTTGAAATCGGTTTCGTACCAGCCGCCGCCCTTGAGACGGAACGCGGCGGCGGACACCATTTTTTTCAGCTCCGGCTTGCCGCATTCGGGGCAATCTTTAAGCGGTTCGTCACTGATTTTCTGGATGGCCTCCTTGCGGTGACCACAGGCTGCGCATTCGTATTCGTAAATTGGCATAGGCTCGGAAAAAAGTTCTGTTAATTCAATCAGGTGGCTCGGCAGACGCGAGCCGTAAATTGGCTGCGGATTATACCCGCGCGCAGCCCTCGGCACCATAACCCTCATGATATGCTTGCGCCTCATGAACCCAACAGAAAAACGAAGCATTTTGATTACCGGTTGCTCCAGCGGCATCGGCCGCTGTGTGGCCGAAGGCCTGCAGGCGCGCGGCTACCGGGTGTTCGCCACCGCGCGCAAGGCGGAAGATGTCGAGGCGCTGGCGCAGGCCGGCTTCGAGAGCCTGCAGCTGGATCTGACCGACTCCGCCTCTATCCGGCGCTGCGTTGACGAGGCGCTGACGCGCTGCGGCGGCAGGCTGTACGCCCTGTTCAACAACGGCGCCTACGGCCAGCCCGGCGCTGTGGAAGACCTCAGCCGCGAGGCGCTGCGCACCCAGTTTGAAACCAATTTTTTCGGCTGGGCCGAGCTCACCAACCTGCTGATTCCGCAGATGCGCGAACATAACGAAGGCCGCATCATCCAGAACAGCTCAGTGCTGGGCTTTGTCGCCATGCCGTTTCGCGGCGCCTACAACGCCAGCAAGTTTGCCATCGAAGGCCTCAGCGACACCCTGCGGCTGGAGCTGCGCGGCACAGACATTCATGTCTGCCTGATTGAACCGGGACCGATTGAAAGCCGTTTCAGGCAAAACGCGCTGCTGGCGCTGCAGCAACACATCGACATCGAGCACAGCATTCACCGCGACAAATATCTGGGCGTGCTTGAACGCCTGCAAAAAGAAGGCCCGGCCGCGCCCTTCACTCTGCCGCCCGAAGCGGTGCTGAAAAAAGTGATTCACGCGCTGGAAAGCCCGCGTCCCAAACCACGCTATGCGGTCACTTTCCCCACTCACCTGTTTGCCTGGCTGAAACGGATTTTGAGCACCCGCGCGCTCGACAGCCTGCTGGTAAAAGCGGGCAGCGACAGTAAAAAATAACCGTCTGAAAAGCGGGCAAAACCGGCGGATTTAACAAATTTTGCCTATGCTTTAGAGAAGTATTGCACAGGCGAAATGTTACCCGGAATGCTCTCTCACGACCCCATCAAGGTGCTGATAACCTTCGGCTTCGGCAGTCTGCTGGTGCTGATGGGCGTGCTCGCCTACCTGTCGCTGTCGCAGATGGACAACACCATCGACCGCATGGCGACACTGGTGGATGAAACCAACGCCAAGTCCGCCGCCGCCAACCTGATGCGCGACTCGGCGCGTCTGCGGGGAAATGTGCTCACCAAAATGTATATCACCGATGACGCCTTCGAGCGCGAATCACTGCGTCTGAAAATGTCGGAATACGGCCTGCGTTATCGCCAGGCTTTCGATGAGTTTCAACAATACAAACTGAATTCGCGCGAACTCAAACTGGTTAGCCAGATTCGTGACGTTACCCGCCGGTCGCGCGAAGCCAATTATCAGGCCATGCAAACCCTGCTCACCAAAAACAACATGGAGCTGGCGCTGCAAAATTTTGACGCCGCCAACACCTTGCGCGAACGCGTACTCAACAAACTGGATGAACTCATCGAAGTGCAGACCAGCAGCGCGCGCACAGCGCTCAAGGACAGTGTTGCTTACCACAAGCAGTCACAAAGCCTGATTATTATTATCGCCGCATTCGCCTTTTTTGTTGGTGTGCTGATTTCCATGCTGGTGATTCGCGAAACCAGCAAGAAAAATTCCGCGATTCGTTTTCAGGCCAGTCACGATGCGCTCACCAAGCTGGTCAACCGCAACGAATTTGAACTGCGGCTGAAGCAGGCGCTTGACAATGCACGCGAGCAAAACCAGTCGCATGCATTATGTTATCTTGATCTCGACCAGTTCAAAATTATCAATGACACCTGTGGCCACAAGGCTGGCGATGAATTACTGATACAAATCAGCCAGGTGATTCTCACTCATGTGCGCGATCGCGATACGCTTGGCAGGCTGGGTGGTGATGAATTTGGCCTGCTGCTGGAAAACTGCAGTCTCGACAAGGCGCTGGAAATCTGTGAAGGCATTGTCACTGTGGTGAAAAAGCACGAGTTTTTATGGAACGAGCGCTGCTACCACGTTGGCGTCAGTATTGGCGTGATATCCATCAACGGCGAGACCGAAAGCATCGCCAAATCCATGTCGGAAGCCGACATGGCATGCTATGCCGCCAAGGACATGGGCAGAAACCAGGTACACGTTCACCAGAAAGAAGGCAAACATGTGCGCCGCATGCACAAGGAACTAAGCTGGGTGGCGGATATTGAAAACAGCATTGACGCCAACCGCTTTCTTTTGTATGCGCAACCCATCGTCCCCACCCAGGGCAAGCAGGCTGTGCACATGCACGAAGTATTGCTGCGCATCAAGGATGACAGGGGCAATATTGTTTCACCGGGGCAGTACCTGCCTGCCGCCGAGCGCTTCAGTCTGATGCGCGAAGTCGACATGTGGGTGACCACCCACGCCATACGCTTCCTGTCTGAAAGACATCAGCAGGACAGTGAATGCAAGCTGCGCCTGTTTATTAACCTGTCCGCCAATTCCATCAGTGATGACCGCTTTGGCGAGCATATTCGTGAATTGCTGCAAACCTGGCCGACGCCAAAAAATTCACTGTGTTTCGAAATCACCGAAACAGCCGCCATCAAAAATATTGAGCAGGCCGTTACGATTATTAACACGCTCAAGCAACATGACTGCCTGTTTGCGCTGGATGACTTTGGCAGCGGCATGTCATCACTCACTTATCTCAAGAACCTGCCGGTCGATTACCTGAAAATTGATGGCAGCATCGTACAAAATATTGACGAAGACCGCGTGAATCGCGCCATGGTCGCTGCGATAAACGAAATCGGACGCGTGATGAATATCGAAACCATTGCCGAGTACATTGAAAACGGCAAGGTATTCGATCATATTAAACGTCTTGGCGTCACCTATGCACAGGGTTACTATATCAGCAAACCCTGTCCGCTGGCGCAAATCAAAACCACCTGGCCCGACAGCGTCCTGCACCGAATCTAGTTCGTCAACCCCGCCCGTGAAATGGGAAAAAGCCGGCAAGGGCGGCTTTTGTCGCCTACAATCCTGTCAATAAATGTTTACAAAACCGACATGTCATGATTATCAAAGACCCTGTCAAATGGACGATTACGCTCGGGTTCAGCAGCATCCTGCTGATCATGGGTATCGTGACCTGGATTTCGCTGGCGCAGATAGAATCCAACATCAACCGTATCGCTGATCTGGTTCAAGTCAGCAACAGCAAAACATCAGCCGCACACACCATGCGCGACATCATCCGCATGCGCGGCGATGTGCTCGACGCCATGGCATTGGAGCCGGATGTATTCAAACGGGAAGCCATGCGACTGCAACTGCACAAACTTTCGCTGGAATACAAACAGGCGCGTGATGCGCTGGGCGACTTAATCAGCAGCGCGCGCGAATATAAACTCTTCAGTCAACTGCAACCTGCGGCGCTGACTGCGCGGGCTTACAACGACGCCGCTGCAGACGCCATGCTTGGCGATGAGAGCGAAGCTTCAATCAATCAAAAACTGCAGCAGGCCAAGAATGCCAGAAATGCGCTGCTGCAAATCCGCGACAAGCTGGTGGTGATGCAGGAACAATCCTCCGCATCAGCGCTGGCCGGCAGCCTGCAACACCAGAATGACACCAGCATGATTATCGTTTACCTGTCATTACTGACATTTTGCGTTGGCGTGCTGATCACTATCCAGGTTATTCGTCACACCAGCGCCAAAAACCGCGCGATACAATACCAAGCCAGTCATGACCCCCTCACCCGTCTGGTCAACCGCATGGAATTCAAAAACCGGCTGACCAACTCGCAACGAAATTGTAGCGGAACCACCCAACATGCGCTCTGTTATCTTGATCTTGACCAGTTCAAAATCATCAACGACACCTGTGGACACAAGGCCGGGGATGAGCTGCTGAAAACGGTCAGCCGCATGATCAAGGCCAATATACGGCATCGCGATATTCTTGGCCGCATGGGGGGAGACGAGTTTGCCCTGTTGCTGGAAAACTGCTCGCTCGACAAGGCGCTGGAAATTTGCGAGGGCATTGTCGCCAGTATTCGGCGGTTCACCTTTCAGTGGAACCAGCGCCAGTATCACATTGGCGTCAGCGTCGGCATTGTGGCGGTCACCCGTGACACGGATAATATCGAAACCCTGATGACCCAGGCTGACCTCGCCTGTTATGCCGCCAAGGACATGGGACGAAATCGCGTGCATGTCCACAAAACCAAAGGCCAGAAAGTGCGCCGCATGCAGCAGGAGTTGAACTGGGTGGCCGATATTCGCAACACCATTGAATGCAACCGTTTTGAACTGCATGCGCAACCCATCATCCCCTGTCAGGGGCGCGATGACATCGCCATGTATGAAGTACTGCTGCGCCTGCGCAATGACCAGAACCAGATTATCTCACCGGGCAACTACATCCCTGCGGCGGAACGGTTCAACCTGATGCGTGAAGTCGACAGCTGGGTGACGGCGGAAGCCATCATGTTTCTGCATTACAAATACCAGAGCAACAGTCACTGCAACCTGCGTCTGTTCGTTAACCTGTCCGCCAACTCCATTGTCGACAAGGACTTTCTAGAACACATGCACAAATTGTTGACGCAGTATCCTGTGCCCGACAAATCTCTGTGTCTGGAAATAACCGAAACCTCCGCGATTCAGAATATCGAAATGGCGCAGGAATTTATTCACGATCTGCGCACCTATGGCTGTCTGTTTGCGCTGGATGATTTCGGCAGCGGCATGTCATCGTTTTCCTATCTGAAAAACCTGGCGGTGGACTTCATCAAGATTGATGGCGGCATGGTGAAAAACATCAACAACAGCACCATCGACAGGGCAATGGTGGCGGCCATCAATGAAATTGGCAAGATCATGCAGATTGAAACCATCGCCGAGTTCGTCGAAAACCGGGACGTACACCGGCTGGTCAAGCAGCTGGGCGTGAATTACGCACAGGGTTTTCACATCTGTAAACCCACACCACTGAAAAGCATCAATGCACACTGGCCGGCGCACAATGTTTACCACCTGTAAATCTGTCAGTGAATTTTGTCTGCCGGCTAACCCGTTCTGGCTAGACGTCTATCTCCTATAACTTCTGCATACTCCTTTTTCTGTTGATGCAGGTCATTGACTGCTTATCACACGCCATCATTACTATTCCCGGCGACGGTTTCTTGATGCTCGTCAATTCATCACGTTTACGGTTTCGCTAGCCTGCGCGCCATGACAGCCAAGGCTGTTAAATATTCGTATGATTTATTACAGGGGATTGACATGAAATTAAACGCGTTAACAACTGGCCTGATGCTTGCCGGACTGATGGCAAGCCAGACTGCGCTGGCTACCCAGACGGGGGATATCCTGGTAAGGGCGAGACTCATCAATATATCACCCAATGTCGACAGTGACGTCATCACAGCTATTGGCGGTGGCGCGCCACTGGGCGCAAACGCTACCATTGATGTCGACGCTACAGCAACGCTGGATGTCGATTTTACCTGGTTTGTCAGCGACCATTTCGGTATTGAATTATTGCTTGACCTGTCTTCCGTGCACGAAGTCAATGGCGCGGGCGATCTGGCCGCCGCAGGCAAACTGGGTGAAACCCGCGTCTTGCCGCCGGCCTTGATCGCGCAATATCATTTTTCTCCGGGCGGCAATATCCGTCCTTATGCTGGCGCGGGTGTGAACTACACATTTTTCCTCAACGAAAAAACCACGCCCACCACCACAAGCGCGCTGGGCGCAACCAGCAGCGGGCTGGAAGTGGATGATACCTTTTCATTTGTATTTCAGGCTGGCGTCGATATCGACATTGACAAGGACTGGTACTTCAACCTCGACGCCAAGTACATGCTGATGAACACCACCGCCACCATCAGCGCCAATGGCGCGCCGGCGGCAACCGTGGAGTTTGATCTAGATCCACTGGTCATCGGCGCAGGCATTGGCATGCGGTTTTGATTGACTGGCTGTCACTCTACCCCATGCAATAAAAAAGGCGGGCATGATGCCCGCCTTTTTGCTCCAGTGTGATTGGAGGTTAGAAACAAGCTTGCTGATTACACCGCTCCCACTTCGGCTTCTGTCTGTTGTGACTGCGCCACCTTGCTGAACACCAGTTCGCCGTCGCTTACATCGACGCGAATGGTGTCGCCGGGCATAAACTCGCCGGTCAGCAGTTTCTGCGCCAGCGGGTTTTCCAGATATTGCTGAACAGCCCGTTTCAGCGGCCGTGCGCCGTACACCGGATCGAATCCAGCTTCGCCCAGTTTGTCCAGCGCAGATTCGCTGATATCCAGCTGCATGTCGCGCTCGGCCAGACGGTCGGACAGATGCCGGATTTGAATCGCCGCAATCTGGCGAATCTGTTCCTTGTTGAGCGGATGGAATACCACGGTTTCATCCACACGGTTGATGAACTCGGGGCGGAAATGTTGTGACACAATTTCCATCACCGCTTTCTTCACGCCTTCATAATCACCCTGCGCTGACATCTGCTGGATTTCCTGCGAACCCAGGTTGGATGTCATGATGATGATGGTGTTGCGGAAGTCCACCGTGCGTCCCTGGCTGTCAGTCAGGCGGCCGTCATCCAGCACCTGCAGCAGCACGTTGAACACATCCGGATGCGCTTTTTCGATTTCATCGAGCAGCACAACAGAATACGGCTTGCGGCGCACCGCTTCGGTGAGATAACCGCCTTCTTCATAGCCGACATAACCTGGCGGCGCGCCAATCAAACGGGCAACCGCATGTTTCTCCATAAACTCGGACATGTCGAGCCGCACCATGGCGTCTTCGCTGTCGAACATGAATTCGGCCAGCGCCTTGGTGAGTTCGGTTTTACCGACACCGGTCGGGCCGAAGAACATGAACGAGCCGTTGGGCTTGCTCGGATCGGACAGGCCGGCGCGGGAGCGGCGAATCGCATTGGCGACCGCCTCCACCGCTTCTTCCTGACCGATTACACGCGAACCCAGCTCCTGCTCCATGCGCAACAGTTTTTCCTGCTCGCCTTCCATCATCTTGCTCACCGGAATACCCGTCCAGCGGGAGACGATTTCGGCAATTTCTTCTTCCGTCACCTTGTTGCGCAGCAAATGGTGTTCGGTATCCGCCGACTCGGCCGCAGTGATGCGCTCCAGTTTCTGCTCCAGTTCCGGGATGGTTCCGTACTGCAGCTCGGACATGCGAGCCAGATCACCGGCGCGGCGCGCGGTTTCCAGCTCCATTTTGGCGCGCTCCAGTTCTTCCTTCACACTGCTGGATCCTTCCACCGCCATTTTCTCGGCCTTCCATTGCTCTTCGTAATCGGCGTATTCACGCTCGAGTTTTTCCAGTTCTTCTTCCAGGGCATGCAACCGCGCTTTAGTGGCCTTGTCGCTGTCTTTTTTCAGCGCCTCGCGCTCGATCTTGAGCTGGATGATGCGGCGCTCAAGCCGATCCATCACTTCCGGCTTGGAATCGATTTCCATGCGGATGCGGCTGGCGGCCTCGTCAATCAGGTCAATCGCCTTGTCCGGCAGTTGCCGGTCGCTGATATAACGATGTGACAACGTGGCCGCGGCGACAATCGCCGGGTCGGTGATGTCGACGCCGTGATGCACTTCGTAGCGTTCTTTCAGGCCGCGCAGAATGGCCACCGTGTCTTCCACCGACGGCTCATCCACCAGCACTTTCTGGAAGCGGCGCTCCAGCGCAGCATCTTTTTCGATGTACTGGCGGTATTCGTCCAGCGTGGTGGCGCCCACGCAATGCAGCTCACCCCGCGCCAGCGCCGGCTTGAGCATGTTGCCGGCATCCATCGCGCCTTCGGCCTTGCCGGCGCCGACCATGGTGTGCAGCTCGTCGATGAACAGAATAATCTGCCCTTCCTGTTTGGCCAGGTCATTGAGCACGGCTTTCAGGCGCTCTTCAAATTCACCCCGGAATTTGGCGCCCGCAATCAGCGCGCCCATGTCGAGCGACAGCAGGCGTTTGTTTTTCAGCCCTTCGGGCACTTCGCCGTTGATAATGCGCTGCGCCAAACCTTCGACTATCGCGGTCTTGCCCACGCCCGGCTCGCCAATCAGCACCGGGTTGTTCTTGGTGCGGCGTTGCAGCACCTGCACAGTGCGGCGGATTTCCTCGTCGCGGCCAATCACCGGATCGAGCTTGCCCTGTTGCGCGCGCTCGGTCAGGTCGATAGTGTATTTTTCCAGCGCCTGGCGCTGGTCTTCGGCATTGGGGTCATCGACACTCTGGCCGCCACGCATGGCGTCAATCGCCTGCTCCAGCTGTTTTGCGTCAACGCCGACCGAGCGCAACAAGTCGCCGAGGCGGGACTTGTCATCCGCCGACGCGAGCACGAACAGTTCGCTGGAGATATATTGATCCTTGCGTTTTTGCGCCAGTTTGTCGGTCTGGTTGAGCAGGCGGCCCAGTTCGTTGGAAATATTGACATCGCCGCCATGACCTTCCACCTGGGCGAAATGGTCAATCGCCTGGTCGATTTTGCTCATCAGCACGTCGACATTCACCCCGGCATTGGCCAGCAGGTGACGCACCGTGCTGCTGTCCTGCTCCAGCAGGGCATGCATCAGATGTTCCGGCTCGATGAACTGGTGGTCGCGGCCGACCGCCAGCGACTGGGCATCGGCCAGCGCCATCTGGAATTTGCTTGTTAGCTTGTCCATTCTCATAGAATTCACCTCAAAATCAGATATGAATCCAATGTATGGACTATGACGGAAATATCAAGACAGATTCTTGAGACAGGTCAGATTATTTATGCCTGCACCGGTAGCGGGCATGGGCCCATTGCCTTGCCCGCCTCGGCTGACGGCAGTTACTCTTGCGGCAGCAGCGACTGTATTTTGCTGTCGATGGCTGACAACTCGGTGGCGTCGTGTTGCTTGTAGAACTGGTATACCTGTTCTTTCTGATCGCGGCTCAGCTCGGAGTAGTTGGCATACGTTTCAAAAAACTCATTGAAAAAATACAGCTTGAGTTGCTGCTGCGACAGACCTGCCGGAACAAACTGGCGCTTCGCCATAAACTGCTCATAACGGTCACTGTGAAAACTGGCGAGGGCGCGAGGTGAATCGTCAACCGTTGCCTCATCGACATCCACCTCGGCGGCCTCTTGCTCCAGCGTCTGCACCAGGTCTGCCGAACACGCATTTCCCGACAGCATGGCCAGCACGGGTATTGATAAAACGGCGCAATATTTACGAATGGAAAACATCATGTCATTACACTCCTCAAGGGTTTATACCTACCACCGTAATTATAGAGTTGGCGCAATATATATATGTGATGAAATGTTATTAACTGAAAAGTATTTGTTAACTATTGTTATCGGCGCACAGGGGGCTTCTTTATAAAGTACGTGACAAAAAAAGCCGCAACCGGTTGCCCGGTTGCGGCCTGGTGTATACGTTTTCAGAAACGCCTAGCGCGCAGCCACTGTCGACTGACTGGGCTTGATGGTGGTCAAACCCAAAGACTGCCACATCTGCATACCACCACGGTACCAGTAGATCTTTTCCGCCGGATAGCCCAGCGCCAGCAGAGCCTTGATCGCGCGTGGCGACTGCCCGCACCAGGGGCCGTTGCACCATAACAGCAAATCCTTGGCCTGTGAAAAATCCCATTTATCGGTTTTCATGTCACCATCGAGAAAACCCAGGGTTTCAATCACACGCACCACCGGATTGACCTCATCACGTTCCTTGGCGCCGAACGACTCCAGCACTTCAGCCAGCTCGATGTCATCAGACGGCTTTTCAAAAATGGTAAAGGGAATATTGGTTGAACCCGGAATCGTGCCACGCTTGTGCCAGCTGGGCGTACGCGCATCAATAATGACGCCACGCCCACGATAGTATGGCCCTTCCATGAATTTGATGACTTCAAGCTCACCAACTGTTTTCACGCCTTCGTGCAAGGCGATCGGGTTGATACAAAATGGCGGACACGGACGTGAGGTTTTGGCAAATGAGCCATCGATTTTATGATCGGTGTCCTGGATACGCTGTATCTTGACCAGCTCATTATCGTGCATCACTGTACTGTAAGCCATGTCCTTGGTAATTTTTACTTCCAGCTCTCTCGCCTGAACACTAACAGCCAGCGTGCTGGCGACAAGTGTCGTGGCGGCAACGGCTAATATGGATGAGAATTTCATTATCGTACCTCGAATTTATCGCTTTATCAGATCCAGAATGTTTTTTCGCACATTTTCAAGGCTTGTTGAGGCCGCCTTTTTATATCGATAATAAACTGTCCGCTTGTCTGTCGAACTCAGCTTGTTGTAAAACAGAAAGGTGCCGTAAAAATTCTCCTGAAGAATGGATTCGAACTCCTCATACTGCAACCCCGATGGCAACGTTTCACCATCCAGCGAACCTTTCCAGCCAAATCCCTCTCTGCCAGACAAGTGCTTGTTATTTCTAACCTTTGCTGCTGTGTCATGTTGTAACTGCCCGGACTGATCCAGTTCCAGCTTTTCAGCCTCTCCTTCCAGCATTTGCATATACGCATCGTCGGCAGCCAATGCATTCAAGCCAGAAAACAGCAGACACACGGTCAAACCGCAGAAATAAACATTCTTCATTATCGATTAGTCATCATTATCAGCAGTACAACAGAGCAGCCTCCGGCCCTGTTATACGACTGGCAGTTGTCAAATTCACCCAGAATGAATCCAGCTGTCCATAAAAAATTAACATTCTGCAAACAGTGGTATAGCACACCGTCAGGTTTTTGGCGGTTATGAGAGATTTTTACTTGAATTTAAAATACCAATATGGCAGGAAATCAACGCCAGATCAGGCTTGCCATGCGACCGGTTTCACCATCACGCCGGTAAGAATAGAATGTATCCAACTCGCTGCAGGTACACCGTCCGCCGCCATATATTGCGTGGACAGACAGCGCCTGCAATTCCAGACGCGCCAGCTGGTAAAGATCGCCATACCAGCGCTGCGCGCCGGTTGACTCGAATGCCGCCCGATTAGCCGGGCTTTTGGCGGCAAAGGCGCGATAGACATCCTCGCCCACTTCAAACACCCGTGGCCCGATGGCCGGGCCCAGCCATACCAGCAGGTCTTGCGGGTTACACTGAAAGGCTTTCACTGTATTGGCGATAATGCCGGCATGCAGTCCGCGCCAGCCGGCGTGCGCCGCCGCTACCTGTTCGCCGTTACGGTCACACATCAGCAACGGCAGGCAATCGGCGGTCAGCACCGCGCATACCACGCCATGTTGCCGGCTGACAGCAGCATCGGCCTGCGGGTCAGGATCACCCGTACTGTGATTTGCATCAAGTTCAATCACGCGATTACCGTGACATTGCGACAGCCACACCGGCTCGCCGGGCAGTCCGGCGAGCTGCCGCAAACGCCGGCGATTTTGCGCCACATGTTGCGGCTGGTCGCCAACGTGCATGGCCAGATTCAGGCTGGAATACCGCCCCTGACTGACGCCGCCTGTGCGCGTGGTTGTGAACGCACGCACATTGTCAGGCGCAGGCCAGTCAGGCTGTATCAGCTCAATACCATGATTACCGGCTGTCATGCTGTTCGCTGTCCTGCTGCAAGGCCTCTAGCAGACGCTGCATATCGTCCGGCAGCGGGGCCTGCCATTGCAAGGCGCCGCCGTTGGCCGGGTGGCTCAGGCTCAACCGCCAGGCATGCAGCGCCTGGCGGCGGAATGCGCCCAGTTGCGCTACCAGTTGCTCACTGGCTGCCGGCGGCAGCTTGCTGCGCCCGCCGTACACCGGGTCGCCAACAATCGGATAGCGCAGATACTGCATGTGCACACGAATCTGGTGGGTGCGCCCGGTTTCCAGCTGCACATGAATATGGCTGTGCGCGCGATAGCGATGCAGCACTCTATAGTGGGTCACTGCGGGCTTGCCCTGTTCGCGCACCGCCATTTTTTTGCGGTCATGCGGGTTGCGGCCAATGGGCTGCTCCACCATGCCGCCACCGGTCATTACTCCCTGCACCACAGCCTGGTATTCGCGGTGAATATCACGCGCCTGCAACTGCGCCACCAGCGCATGATGCGCTTCCAGGGTTTTCGCCACCACCATCAGACCGGTGGTGTTCTTGTCGAGCCGGTGAACAATGCCGGCGCGCGGCACATTCTGGCAGGCCGGGGCGTGGTGAAGCAGGGCATTCTGCAAGGTGCCGTCGGCATGCCCCGCCGCCGGATGCACCACCAGCCCGGCGGGCTTGTTCACCACCAGCAGGTGCTCGTCTTCGAATATGACATCCAGTGGAATGGCCTCCGCCACGCATGCCGGGTTCGCATCTTCAAACACCACGTCCAGCTGCAAACTCTGTTCCGCTATCACCCGGGTTTTGGGTTTTACCTGCTGACCGTCAAGCAATACTTGCCCCTGCTCTATCCAGTGTTTGAGCCGGCTGCGGGAAAAGTCCGGATACAGCTCGGCCAGGGCGACATCGAGCCGCTGGCCGGACAGGTGATCGGGAATCTGAATGCTGTCGTTTATCTGTGACATCTGTTTCAGGGCCGGTGGCAAGGGGCAAGTGGCTAGGTGTGCTTCTCCTTGCCACTTACCCCTCGCACCTTGCCCCCGCCATAAAGGAACTCGGGTATAATCGCGCATTCTAACCAAATGTTTCCACACCCGTGCTGTAAATATGCCCAATATCCCATTTCCGCCGCGTTGCGCCGCGCTTCTGTTGTTTTTTCTCAGTCTGACCGCCTGCAGCACCATGGACAAGGATCCCACCGCTGACTGGACGGCCAAGGACTTTTACGACGAGGCCCGCGCCGCGCTGAACGCCGGCGAGTTCCAGACCGCGATCAAAAATCTGGAAACCCTGGAAGCGCGTTTTCCGTTCGACCGTTACGCCAAGCAGGCGCAGCTCGACGTCGCCTATTCCTATTACAAGTTCGACGAACCGGAAACCGCCATCAGCGCGATTCAGCGCTTTATCCGCCTGCACCCGCGCGACCCGCATATCGACTACGCGCTGTATCTGAAAGGCCTGGTCAATTTCAATCGCGGCAGGGGACTGCTGGATGAGTGGTTCCCGCACGACCCATCCAAGCACGACATGCAGGTGCTGCAAAGCGCCTATAACGATTTCGCGCAGCTGATAAAACGTTTCCCCAACAGTCAGTATGCCGGCGACGCCTACCAGCGCATGATTTATCTGCGCAACAAAATGGCTGAAAACGAAATTGACAACGCCGGGTATTACATCAAACGCAAAACCTGGCTGGCGGCGGCCAATCGCGCCAAAAACGTGATTGAAAAATACCCCAATTCCATCTGGCGCAACCGCGCGCTGGAAATCCTGATTCAGGCTTATAGCGAAATGGGGCTGAACGACCTGGCGCAGGACGCCAAACGCGTACTGGAAATGAATAGTAAAACGGCCAGACAGGAATCCACCGACATCAGTGACACTGAAATGGAACAGCGGCCGGGGCTGATTTGAGTGTCGTTATTTTTTTAATTTACCACAGAGACACAGAGACGCAGAGGAATATAATGTTTTGACTGGAACCGACTGGTGAAACCTTTCTCTGTGCGCTCTGTGTCCTCTGTGGCAAATTCATTCAAAACTCCCGATACGCCGAGGTAATCGGATAACGCCGGTCACGACCGAAGGCGCGTTTGGTGATACGCACGCCCGGCGCCGCCTGGCGGCGTTTGTATTCATTGCGCCGAACCAGCGCCACCACATGCTCTACGGTTTCGCGGTCGATGCCGGAGGCGACAATCTCGTCCACGCTTTTATCCTGCTCGACTGACAGCTCCAGTATTTTGTCGAGCACGGCGTAATCCGGCAGGGAATCCTGATCGGTCTGGTCGGGACGCAGCTCGGCGCTGGGGGGACGGGTCAGCACGCGTTCCGGAATAACCGGTGTGATGCTGTTGCGATAACGGCACAGTTCATACACCAGCATTTTCGATACATCTTTCAGCGGTGCGAAGCCGCCGGACATATCACCATACAGGGTGGCGTAACCCACCGCCATTTCGCTTTTGTTGCCGGTGGTCAGCACCATGCGCCCGGTTTTGTTGGATATCGCCATCAGCAGCACGCCGCGGCAGCGCGCCTGAATGTTTTCTTCCGTGGTGTCGGCCTCACAGCCGGCAAATACATCGCATAATGCGTCCATGAATGCATGGTAGGGTTTTTCGATGGAAATCACATCATAGCGCACGCCCAGCGCATCGGCCTCGGCCTTGGCGTCGCTCTGGCTGATGTCTGCGGTGTACATGGACGGCATCATCACCGCCTGCACATTGTCAGCGCCCAGCGCATCAACAGCTATCGCCAGCGTCAGCGCCGAGTCGACGCCGCCCGAGAGGCCAATCACCACGCCTTCGAAGCCGTTCTTGCGCACAAAGTCCTTCACCCCCAGCACCAGCGCGCGGTATACCGCTTCGGTTTGCGACAACGGCTGCGCAGGCGGGCTGTCTGTTACAGCAAGCTCACACCTGCCTATGTCGACGCACATAATAGCGGGTTCGAATGCAACTGTGCGGTGGCGGATCTTGCCTGTGTGATCACACACCAGCGATTCGCCATCGAACACCAGCTCATCCTGTCCGCCTACCATGTTCAGGTACAACACCGGACAATCGTATTCGCGCGCGCGTTGCTGAATCACCTCGACCCGCTCCTCGTATTTGCCAATATGCCAGGGTGAGGCGTTGAGCACCAGCAAGCAGTCCGCTTCGTCCGCCTGTAACTGCTGCGAGCACCAGATATCCTCACAAATCGCCAACGCAAAGCGCACGCCATTCAGTGTCACGGTCACCGCTTCGCTGCCGGCTCTGAAATAGCGTACTTCATCAAACACCGAATAATTAGGCAGACACTGTTTGTGGTAAATTGCATATTGCTCACCATCGCGCAACCACATTGCACTGTTATACAACCCCTGTCCAGATTGCCAAGGCATGCCAAATACGATATCCACCTGCTTCGACGCCTCGTACAATACCGGCAAGGCTTCCACCGCATCACGGATGAAACCTGGACGCAGTAGCAAATCTTCCGGTGGATAACCGGTCAACGCCAGTTCGGGAAACACCACCAGTTGCACTCCCTGTTGCGCCTGCTGCAATGCATGCCGCGCCATTTTCTGCGCGTTGGCGGCAATGTCGCCGACAGCGAAATTATCCTGTACCATGGCGACGGCGATTTTTTGATTTGTCCGGGTCTGTGACATATAACCAACCGTGTTGCGGAAAACGCGTCGGCGCAGCCGACGGCAATGGGCAAGTATATCAACTGCTCGCCCTGTTATTAACTATACTCATCGATGACCTATGTTCAGAAACCTCATCATTCTCGCCGCCATCGTGCTTATCGTGATGATTGTGCGCAATCGGCTGCGGACGCAGATTCCCCCCATCAAAACCGGCGACAAACAGGTCGAATCGGTGCGCTGCGCGCAATGCAAACAGTTTTTGCCCAAAACCAGTGCTGTCAGCCAGGGTGAACGCTATTTTTGCAGCGCTGATCATCTCAAAACCTGGCAGGACAGCCAGTCCGGATAAACAGCGATCATGCGGCCTGACAACACCCTGCCATTAACCAGCGATGCAGCCTGGACCCGTCTGCGGCTGTTCAATTATTTTCGTATTTCACTGGCGCTGTTTTTTGTGGTGCTGTATTTCAACGGCTGGGTGGAATTGCTGATTCGCGAGCAATACTTCAACCGGGAGCTGTTTTATTTTTCCAGTATTGCCTACCTGATCATCAGTCTCAGTTTCATGCTCACTATCCGGCAGCGCCAGCCGGCGCTGATATCACAGGTGGTAATTCAAACCTGTGTCGACATTGTATTGATACTGTTGCTGATGCACGCTGTTGGCGGCGTGCGCTCCGGGCTGGGCATGTTGCTGATCATCAACATCGCCATGACCAGTCTGTTTTTACCGTTGCGCACCACCCTGTTATTCGCAGCACTGGCCACTGTTTGCCTGCTGCTGATTCAGATATACACCCAGCTAACGCTGTCGCTCGACCAGACACATTATGTGCAAACCGGTTTTCTCGGTCTGCTGCTGTTTACCGTCGCCTATCTCAGCTCCAGCCTGTCCACCCGCTTGCGGCAAACCGAAGCGCTGGCTGCCGAACAAAGCCAGGAACTGGAAAGTGCGGTGCAAATGAGCGAACAGGTGATTCGCAACATGCGCACCGGCATACTGGTCGTCCGCCAGGATGGCGTCATTGAAATGGCAAACCGGGCGGCGCGCAATTTGCTCAGTAATGCCTACATCAGCGGGAATACATCGCTGGACAAGGTATCGCCCAAACTGTTCGAGCGCTTCATCGAATGGCAATTCAATGCGGACATGCAGGCGCAAAAACCGATACAGCAGAGTCATGGCCTGCCGGATATCCAGCCCGGCTTCAGCAATATCGAACCCGGCAAGGGCAAGCATGGCCGCACCCTGGTGTTTCTGGAAGACGCCACCCAGCTCAACCAGCGCTTTCAACAGATGAAGCTGGCCTCACTGGGCAGGCTCACCGCCAGTATCGCACATGAAATCCGTAACCCACTGGCCGCCATTCATCACGCTTCTCAGTTACTGGCCGAGTCGGAGCTGGATGCCGCCGACGCCAAGCTTACCGGCATCATCCACACCCAGGTGAAGCGCCTCAACACCATTGTGGAAAATGTCCTGCAGCTCTCCCGCCAGCAGCGCGGCGCCCCTGAAGACCTTGAGCTGCTGCCCTGGCTGCAAAACTTTCAGGCGGAATTCTGCAATTCCAAAGGCATTGCTACGGAGCAATTTCGCCTCAACATCGAACCGGCTGATACCCGCATCCATTTCGACCCCAGCCAGCTTCACCAGGTTATCTGGAATTTGTGCAACAACAGCCTGTATCATGGCGGCCGCAACCATGACGCCATTGTTATCGACATCCAGGGCGGCTTTTCCTACGATGCTGAGCAACCTTATATCGACATCATCGACAACGGCAATGGCATTGACGCCGATACCGCACAACAGATTTTCGAGCCTTTCTACACCACCAGCGCTGAAGGCACCGGGTTGGGGCTGTACATCACCAAGGAAGTCGTGGAAAGCAACCGTGCTAAAATTACCCATATCGCGCTGCCCAACGGCGGCGCCTGTTTCCGCATATACTTTTTACAACAAGGCGGCGCAGGACAACCAGCGGAAAACACATAAGCCTGTTTCAACAGACAAGCCACAACACAGGAAACCACACCCGGCATGAGCGCAAAAAAGGTCCTCATTGTTGACGATGAACCCGACATCTGCGAGTTGATTGAAATTACCCTGATGCGCATGGGGCTGGATTCACAATCAGCACAAACCCTGACAGACGCCCGCCTGCTGCTCAAAACCGAACCTTTCAATCTGTGCATCACCGACATGCGACTGCCTGATGGCAATGGCATTGAGCTGGTGGAGCATATCGCCAACCATTACCCCGATATTCCGGTCGCCATGATAACCGCGCACGGCAATATGGAGGCGGCAGTGCGCGCGCTCAAGGCCGGCGCGTTTGATTTTGTTTCCAAACCGGTCGACATTCAGGTGCTGCGACGACTGGTTTCCTCCGCTACCAGCCTGCCAAAAGACATTCCACAACAAAAACAGAAAACCACCATCACCGGCTCCTCGCTGGCAGTCGCCAGCTTGCTGGAAAATATCGCCAAAATGGCGCGCAGCCAGGCGCCGGTGTTTATTCACGGCGAATCCGGTTCAGGCAAGGAGCGCGTTGCGCGCATGATTCATGAACAGGGCTCGCGCGCCGAGGCGCCTTTCATTCCGGTCAACTGCGGCGCCATTCCCTCGGAATTAATGGAAAGCGAATTTTTCGGCCATCTCAAAGGCAGTTTCAGCGGCGCAACCACCGACAAGAAAGGCCTGTTTCAGGCCGCGCACGGCGGCGCCCTGTTTCTCGATGAAGTCGCCGAGTTACCATTGCACATGCAGGTCAAACTGTTGCGCGTGATTCAGGAAAAAGCCGCCCGCCGGGTGGGCGCATCACAGGAAGAACCGGTCGATGTGCGCATCCTCAGCGCCAGTCATAAGAACCTGGTCGAGCTGGTCAATGCCGGAAAATTTCGTGAAGACCTGTATTACCGCATCAACGTACTGGAGCTGAAAGTCCCCAGCCTGCGCGACCGGTTGGAAGATATTCCACTACTGGCCAGACAGATCGTCGGATCCCTGGCCGAGCGTAGCGGCCTGACAACGCCTCCCAAACTCGACAGCACTGCAATGAAAGCGCTGCTCGATTACCACTACCCCGGCAATGTGCGCGAACTGGAAAACATCCTCGAACGCGCCATTGCGCTTGCAGAAAACAACACCATCACCGCAGCGGATCTCCAGCTGGAGAATCGCCTGACGCATTCCGTCACGCAAGACGAACCTCAAAATGATTCACTCGAACTGCAAAGCCGGGAAAAACAGGCCATTATGAAAGCGCTGGAAAAAACCCGCTGGAACAAAACCGCCGCCGCCAAATTGCTGGGATTAAGTTTGCGTCAGCTCCGCTATCGGCTTGAAAAATACGATATTGAGTAAGCTGCTACTCGCTCACTCTCTCAAGCTCACGCTTCATTGATTCGTACACTTGCGACTGCTCCAACTGCTGTCTCAGTGGCAACGGCTCATCCAGCGCACGGGTCAATAAATAGCCAGGGCTATCAAACCAATCCACGATGCGCATTTGTTCGACATCAAGCACCGCCAGTGGTTTTTCATAACGGCACTGTAATGGCGTCAGTTTGTGCCTGCCTGCATCAAATTTGTCGGAGCGCATATAGTGTTCGACAGTCATAGCGAAATCCGGCCAGTTCTGACGCAACAAATCCATATCCAGCTCATATTTATCCAGCCGATGACGGACAGACTTGTCGAGTGGAACCAGTTTTTCCCCGTAGTAATACACTGCTGAACTTTTATGCGCAAACGCTTCCTTGGTGAAATCCAGCACATCATCAACCGTATCCGGTCGCTGCAAAAATGATAGATGCTGCTTGCCAGACAAACCCTCAATGATCGGTTGCATATTAATATTGCCCGCATCAGGATACGAAATGCAGGTGAACTTACCCTGGTAATACACACTGGTTGCTGGCCTTTCGGTATACACCTTGTAGATTCCCCATGATAAAGCCATAAATTGCACAACCAGTATCACTGTCATATCAAACTTGAGTGATTTCTTGCCCGGCTTGAAAACCAGCAACGTCAGCCCGGGGCCCAGTACAACATCAACAAAAAACACTGTCGCGATTGCCCTGATTCCACCATCCAGCCAGAAATAAAAATCAGGATACCAGTGAAAAATAATCAGATATGACAGCACAATAAATATACTGCTACTGAAGGCCAAATGCGTAAAGAACGCCTGCTTGCGGGTAAAATCAGATAAAACCATTTTTTCTAACCTGCCGGCCAAAAATTATCAGCACCAATATAGGATGAAATCTGTCTTCTTCAAGCCGGCAAGATGAATAACAATGCAACAGCTGTTTTAGAATAACTCCAGATATGACGGCACTACGTATTCTTTGACGAACAATTTTGTCACTTTGTGACAATAATCGTCTGCCAGCGGCCTTGTCACCCAACACCCGTGATGCAAGCAACTTACTGTTTTAATTATATTTATTAAAATTCTGTGCAAACTGGCACAAGCCCTGCTATATGAATACCAGTCTTGTGAAAGACCAATTTACAACGAACCAGAAATTATCATTTTTCAGGAGAAAACAATGAAAAAACTGCAACAGGGTTTCACCCTTATTGAATTAATGATCGTCGTCGCCATCATCGGTATTCTGGCGGCTATCGCAATTCCTTCTTACAACAGCTACATTAACTCAGCCAACATGTCGAAAGTGACCAGCAACGTTGATGAAGCCCGTCGCATCATCAAGAACGAGGCGTCAAAAGAGAAATCGCAGGCTGCTCTGGGCATGGCGACGACCAACGTCAACTACGCCAAGGTTAACGGCCAGGTGCCCTCTGCTGCCGTTACTGCCGACTGGGTTGCTCACCTGAACAATACCACCAACGCCAAGGCGCCGGGTGGTGGCGCAGCTTACGCTACAGCGGCGAATAACACCACTGGCGTAGTTGGTATTACTGGCGACCTGAAAGGTAACAACAGCATCACCATCACACAGCCGGATTACCTGGATCTGCCGGCTGGCGTCACTGTAACAGTTAAATAAGACGTATTACTGTTGAACCAGCATATGAAGGGGGGCGCATGTCCCCCTTCGTGTTGTTGTTTCAAACGGTTTCATCGTATACGCTTGTCGGTAAATCAACGCCACCGGGTCAAAATCAGGCGACACACTGGTTAATTCACCAATATCCCATATACTGTAATACATTGAGCGGACTCAAGCAGAGATAAATGACATGAGCTTTATCACCTACAATCAGAAAGGCTATACCTTGGTCGAACTAGTGGTAGCTGTTGGTATAATCGGGGTACTGACCTCCATTGCCTTGCCCCTGTACAACGGATATATTGCAACATCAGCTGCTGCGACAGCTCAAGCCAATGCAGAGACACTGGCCGGTTTCGAAGATGCCTATTTCTACGAGAATGATACCTACCTCGCCGGTGGCTATGACCCGGCAGGCGCGGACACTCTGACCGCTTCGCTAGGCTGGAAACCTTCCGGCGACAAGGCTCAGTTCACCTACAAGGTCGAGGCCGGCGACAGCGGCGCCATTACCAGCAGCTGCAAGATTACAGTCACTTACAAAGCGGATACCAGTATTCAGGCAATCATCAAAAAACCCTGAGGCCCGGCTCACGCAATTAAACATGCGCTTGCACACTGCATATTCATGCGCGCTCCCGGCATAAGTTTTTCAAAAATTGATTTATACAAAATTTCTGCGGCACAGAAGCGCACCGCCATTGCCAGCGGATGGTAAGCTGTTGAAAACCAAGAAAATGATAAACACTTCCCATGATGGCATTGTCTGAGGCTTTTTCCATGTTCTGATAATTCCATTCTTGATCCGCGCCCGGCGCATCCATGCGCCATCACTCCGGGATCAATTAATCAGAGCTTCTATCACATTTCACAAATTTTCAGCTATCCTTACCAGTTGTAGCCAGTCAACATAATCAATCACATAACGGTGGCTGGCGCGCCAGAAAATTCGGGAAAATATCATGTCAGCAAAACCCAAACTCAGCGGGCTATCACGCAAACTGGTCAACGATGGCCTGCTGGAAGAATCCAAGGCCGTTGAGGCGCTGAAAGGGGCGCAACAAGACAAGATTACCTTCACCCAATACCTGGTCAAAAACAATATTCTTGCCGCCAAACGCATCGCTCTGGAAGCCTCCGGCGAATTCGGCCTGCCGGTTTTCGACCTGGACGCGCTTGACACTGATGTAATTCCGCGCGATCTGGTTGATGACAAGCTGATACAAAAACACCATGCCCTGCCTCTGTTCAACCGCGGCAACCGGCTGTATGTGGGTATCTCCGACCCCACCAATCTGGCCGCCATTGACGATATCAAATTCCAGACCGGCCTCAATACCGAGGCGATACTGGTCGAAGCCGACAAACTGCACGCCATCATCGACAAACTGCTGGAAGAAGATGACGCAGATATGGGCGGCATACTGGATGAAGGTCTCGAAGACCTCGATTTCGAAGATACAGAAGAAGGCGCCGCCAATGCCGCCGCTGACGACGCCGCCTCGGCAGCGGATGACACCCCGGTTGTCAAATTCGTCAACAAGGTGCTGCTGGATGCAATCAAGAAAGGCGCATCCGATATTCACTTCGAGCCCTACGAAAAACGCTATCGTGTACGGTTGCGCATCGATGGCGTACTGCGTGAAATCGCTTCACCACCGGTGGTCATGGGCCTGAAACTGGCGGCGCGAATCAAGGTGATGTCCAAAATGGACACCGCCGAACGCCGCGTACCGCAGGATGGCCGCATCAAACTGAAAATCTCCAAGAACAAGGCGATTGATTTTCGTGTCAACACCTGCCCCACGCTGTTTGGCGAAAAAATTGTACTGCGTATTCTCGACCCCTCCAGCGCCTCACTGGGTATTGATGCACTGGGCTATGAGCCTGACCAGAAACAGCTGTACCTGGATGCGCTCGCCAATCCCTACGGCATGATTCTGGTAACCGGCCCGACCGGTTCCGGTAAAACGGTTTCGTTGTATACCGGCCTGAATATCCTCAATACCGAAGACCGCAACATTTCCACTGCGGAAGACCCGGCGGAAATCAATCTGGAAGGCATCAACCAGGTCAACGTCAACGAAAAAGTCGGGCTGACATTCGAAGCTGCATTGCGCGCCTTTCTGCGGCAGGATCCGGACATCATCATGGTGGGTGAGATTCGCGATCTAGCCACAGCAGAAATTGCCATCAAGGCGGCGCAAACCGGTCACATGGTGATGTCCACCCTGCATACCAATGATGCGCCACAAACACTGGCGCGCCTGGTCAATATGGGTGTGCCGCCCTTCAATATCGCCTCTGCGGTATCGTTGATTATTGCGCAACGTCTGGCGCGGCGATTGTGCGAACATTGCAAGGAAAAATATGAAATACCCGAAGCGGCGTTGCGTGAGGAAGGCTTCACCGATGAACAGATTGCTGGTGGCGTCACTCTGTACAAGGCGGTCGGCTGCGACCAGTGTGATGGCGGTTACAAGGGCCGGGTCGGTATCTATCAGGTGATGCCGGTTTCTGAAGAAATCGGCCGTATTATTATGGAAGGCGGTAACGCTATGGATATTGCAGACCAGGCGAAGAGAGAGGGCATTGCCGATCTGCGTGAGTCTGCGCTGAAAAAAGTAATTGCAGGCGTTACCAGCCTGGAAGAAATCAACCGAGTTACCAAAGATTAAAACATAACAGGACACGACCATGGCAAGCGCAACATTCCGCTGGGAAGGCAAAAACAGTAAAGGCGCCATCGTCAGGGGGGAAATGTCAGCCCCAAATGCCGATGCCGTCAAACTCGAGCTACGCAAGCAAGGCATCACCCCCAAGCCCGGAAAAATCAAGAAGAAAGGCGGATTTGGAAAATCCGGCAAAAAAATCACACCGGGCGACATCGCCGTGTTCAGCCGCCAGCTCGCCACCATGATGAAAGCCGGGGTGCCGATGGTGCAGGCCTTTGATATTGTCGGTCAGGGACATAAAAACCCGAATATGGGCAAACTGATTATGGCTATCAAGGCTGATGTCGAGGCAGGCGGTACACTTGCCAATGCGCTCCGAAAACATCCCCTGTATTTTGACGACCTGTTTGTCAGCCTGGTAGATGCAGGTGAGCAATCTGGCGCGCTTGAAACCTTGCTGGATAAAATTGCAACCTATAAAGAAAAAACCGAAGCACTGAAAACCAAGATCAAAAAGGCGCTTACCTACCCTATTTCAGTGCTGGTGGTAGCCGTAATTGTCAGCGCCATCCTGCTGATATTTGTGGTGCCAACATTTGCCGATCTGTTCAGCGGTTTCGGCGCCGATCTTCCCGCCTTTACCCTGTGGGTAGTTGGACTGTCGGATTTCATGATTGCCTGGTGGTGGGCCTTGCTACTGGGTATAGTCGGACTGGTTACAGCGTTCTTTCAGGCAAAAAAACGCTCAAGAAAGTTTGCAGAATTTCTGGACAGACTGGTGCTGAAATTGCCAATGTTTGGCCCACTACAACACAGTTCTGCAATTGCGCGTTTCGCCCGCACGCTTTCCACCATGTTTTCCGCTGGTGTGCCCCTGGTTGAAGCAATGGTGTCCGTAGCGGGCGCATCAGGCAACAGTGTATTCAAAAAAGAAATTCTGCGTGTGCGTGACGATATCGCATCCGGCACCACGCTGGCCGCCAGCCTCAGTCAGAACCAGGAGCTTTTCCCCAACATGCTGATACAAATGGTGGGCATTGGTGAAGAATCCGGCGCACTGGATGAAATGCTGGCCAAGGTCGCTGACTATTATGAAGATCAGGTGGATAATGCAGTTGACAATCTCACGGCCATGATGGAGCCGCTGATCATGTCATTTCTGGCAGTCGTTATCGGCGGACTGGTCATTGCCATGTACCTGCCTGTATTCAAGATGGGCGAAGTGGTTGGTGGAGGCTAATCAATTCTGCAAAACCTCATCACAATACTGCAAACCGAACTATGGCTGTTTTACGCAGCCATAGTATTTTTTGGCCTGAGTGTTGGCAGCTTTCTTAACGTGGTTGTATATCGCCTGCCGCTGATGATGGAACGTGACTGGAAAGCACAGTGCCAGGAATTTCTGGAAATGGAAGGTGATCCCCAACAATACGGCCGTACAGAAAGCCTAACCCTGTCAACACCGCGTTCCGCATGCCCGTCATGTGGTCACAAAATTACGGCAACCGAAAATATCCCTGTATTGAGCTTCCTGCTGCTTGGCGGCAAATGTTCCGCCTGTAAAAAGCCGATTTCGATTCAGTATCCACTGGTCGAGCTGACAACAGCTTGTCTGTCGGTTATTGTCGCCATGCGTTTTGGCGTCAGCCATGCCTCACTGGCCGCACTGGTTTTTACCTGGTGCCTGATTGCTTTGACCCTGATTGATTTTCACAAGCAACTGTTGCCTGACTCCATCACCTACCCTTTGATGTGGCTGGGCATTCTGTACAGTTTTACCGGAAACTTTACTGATCTGCAGTCAAGCGTCATCGGCGCCAGCGCCGGTTACATGTCGTTGTGGCTGGTATTCCAGCTATTCAAACTGGTCACCGGAAAAGAAGGCATGGGCTACGGCGATTTCAAATTACTGGCGGCGTTGGGCGCATGGTGCGGCTGGCAATTATTGCCGCTGATTATCTTGCTGTCATCTGTTGTCGGCGCTGTGGTTGGTATTGCGATGCTGGTGAGCGGTTATACCAAACGCGCGCAACCGATTCCTTTTGGCCCCTATCTGGCGACTGCCGGCTGGATTGCGCTGATGTGGGGCGAACAACTCAACAATACCTATCTGGGTCTTCTTCGATAATGCTCAGGATTGGCCTGACCGGTGGCATCGGCTCTGGCAAAAGCACCGTCGCCTCGTTGTTCAAAGAACTGGGAACCGCCGTAATCGATGCCGATGATATTTCGCATCAACTCAGTAACGAGCCACAAATCATAGCAAGCATCCGCTCTCTGTTTGGTGATTCGGTTGTACAACCAGATGGTGGGCTCGACCGCAAGCAACTGGCAGGCATTGTCTTTTCCGACAGTCACGCCAGACAACAACTGGAAGCCTTGCTGCATCCCCTTGTCAGACAGCGCATGATGCAAGCCATCGAAAGCATTGATGCGCCCTATGTGATTCTGGTCGCGCCGCTGCTGCTGGAGACCGATTTTCACCATCTGGTCGACCGCATTCTGGTTGTCAATTTGCCGGTTGAGGAGCAGGTGCGGCGGGTGAAGCTGCGTGATGACCGTCCGGAAAGCCAGATCAGGGCGATTATCGACCAACAAATCAGCCGCGATCAAAGACTGCGCATGGCTGACGATATCATCGACAACAGCCTGCCTGAAACACACCTCAAAGCCGTAGTCGAGTCGCTTCACCACCGCTATCTGCGCTTGTAAGCTTTCTGCCGCTCACAAGCCGTATTCACGCGCCAGACAAAGTATGCGACAATGCGCGCTTTAGGCCAGACCCGCATACCGTGTCCCAAACCATTGTCTACGAACAACCGCTGAATGAACGCATCCGTGCTTTTTTGCGCCTGGAAAAGCTGTTCAGCCAGTTTGCCTGGCACAGCAAGCACGGATCGGAGTGGAACAACCCCATCGCCATCGACGCCATTATCGAGCTGATGGCCATCACCAGGCGCAGCGATGTCAAGCTGGAAGTGCACAAGGAGCTGGAGCGCCAGCACAGCCGACTGGAAAGTCTGGCGCGCCGGCCACAGGTTGACCGCTCACAACTGGACTCCATTCTCGCCAACCTGAAACAGCGCATCACCGAAATCCAGCAGACAGGCGGCCAGATGGGAAAAGAGTTGCAATCGGTCGAACTGCTCAACGCCGTGCGCCAGAAAAATTTCCTGCCCGGTTGCATTTGCGACTTTGACCTGCCGGCATTCAAATTCTGGCTGACGCGCGACCCACAAACCCAGCGCAAGCACATGGAGCAGTGGTATGACTCATTCAGCCAGCTGGACAGAGCAGTGCAGCTGATTCTTGATGTTATCCGGCACAGCGCTGACGCCACTCATGAAACCGCCATCAACGGTTTTTACCAACAAAGCCTGGACACTAATATCACTATACAAATGCTCAGAATCAGACTGAACAAAAATGCCAACTGTTATCCTGAAATCAGCGCAGGGAAACATCGTTTCACAGTGCGATTCATGCATAACGGCAACCCGGCCACGAGACCCGAGCAATGTAACGAAGACGTCACATTCAAACTGCAAATGTGCTCAATCTAGCAAAGTAAACAAGAGAACTCACCACACTCGTCAAGCCACCGTCTCACACTCCGAGCAACCTGCGAATACCAGATCGCGAAGCTACACCGGCTTTTTCACAATATCGTCTATCTTCTTCACTTATAAATTTGTCAAGCTTATGAACAAGTGGTGCAATATGATGCACATAATTCTTCCAGCGATTGATTGATGTAGCATAAACTGATTTGCGTACTTGCGTATAACTCGCGGTAACTACAGACCTGGCGTCATCTTTCTGCTCAAGCACGCTATCCGCCCACTCAAGCCCCATTGCGTTGACAATATCTTGCAAACATCGTTCGGTATCACCGATGACATCTTCATAGTTAACTGTTATCAACCTCCCTGCCGGCAGAACGGATTGCCAATGTGAAAGCACATCACGATAAAACTGGTAGTAATTCGCAATCCAGTCCAGATCAAAAGACATTTCTACACCAGAGAATGACTGAAAATAGCACGACAGGCAAGTATCCAGTGGATGCCTGTGTATATTGATGATAGTGGCTTTCGGAAACAACAAATGAATCAAGCCCAGGTTCAGAAAGTTTCCGGGCATTTTATCTACCACCCTTTCTTCATCACCGCCCATTTCTCTCAAGTTGGCAAGATACATGCTGCTCATCTTGTGCAACTGAGCAGACAGCGCCGACTGCTCCATAGCGGCTTTTCCACCACGTTCGGCTTCATCCATATGTGACTGACTAAGTCGTGTTATCGCCATCAGCTCTCCGGCGGCTCGGACTGACGGATGCCGAGACAACATTGTTTCCAGCAGCGTTGTTCCAGATCGCGGCATGCCAACTATAAATACCGGCTGCCTGGAATGACAGCCCAGTTCATCGCCGCGAGAAACCAGTTTTTTATTAAAATGCTTTTTACATTTCCTGAAATAGTCCTTCTGCGCATTGGGTTCTGATGGCGACTTAACCAGCAAATTGGCGTTTTTGTAATAACCGAATGCTTCATCATACTGCCTGCAATCATCCATGGCCTTGCCAAGCGCGAAATAGATGAGTGCCTTGTTCTGTGCTGACAGATTCTTTTTTAAAGCTTTTTTCATTTTAGCAATCAAGCTATCATTCACGTCCTTGAATGACTTGATGTTAGCCAGATTATAATAAGCCAGCCCATAGCCGGAATTTTTCTGTATTGACTTCAGCAGCTGTTTTTCCGCCTCCGGGAATCGCCCCATTTCAACAAGTGTGCCTGCCAGCACCACATAGTGATCCTCATTCGGCTTGAGCCGAACTAGCTTCTCCGCATACTTGAGAGCTTCTTCATGTTGTTGCAAAAGCCTTAGCGCCAGAACCAAATCGCGGTAGGGAGAATGATTACTTGGTTTTAATGACACCGCGTGCTTCAGTAGTTCGATGGCTTCATGGTAACTACCAATCGAATACAGATACCCGCCAAGATTTGCATACACATCAGGCCTGCTGGTATTTTGCTCTATCAGCCGCCGAAGCACAGCCTCCCCTGTTTCACCATTGCCTGACGCCAGCTCAACCTGTGCTCGAAGTAGCATTACAGATTCATTGTCCGGCGAGTTTTTCGACAATGCATCGAGATAGCGCCGCGCCTGCCCGTACCAGCCTAGCCGGTAATATAATGTTGCCAATTCCTTCACCAAAGCTGGACTGCCCGGATCAACACCTTCAATCAATCTGGCAGTTTCTGATGCTTCGGTTATATCCCCAGCATCAAGGTGACGTAATGCTTTACGAAGCAAAACGGCTATTTCATTATCATCCAGCTGGCTCATAATGTAACTACTCGGATTACGTTTTTGATTCTATGGTGTTTTCAATAACAATGAATGGTTTATGTCCTTGACAAACTTTTCCTCATATCCCATCTCCAGCAATCGTTCCTTAAATTTAAGATGCAGCCTCGCCTTGCCATAAATACCAAGTCTATGCATACTTTTAAAATCATTAATCCGGATGGACGCTGTATGAACCAGATTATTCAGGGTCTTATGTATCTTTTTCTGCTGCTTGCTCAGCTTTGTTGACTCTTGCTTGAGATCGATGTCAACAAGCTTTTCCGGATTCACGCACCGGTATACCTCTTGCGCCAGTTCATCAGCAAACCTGTCTATCATTGTGTTTTTTTTCCAGAATAATAAGCTCACCATCCCCCCCCGTTTTTTCCGGTCTTGATCTTATTTACTTCAACTAAAAGTGAGTTACGATTAACAACAGTAGTATAGTGTTAAAATTTCCTTTCTGTATACATCTCACCAATAGGCGCTGATAGCCGCCACGCCCTGACCGCCATATTTCCATGCTGTAGCCAACTGATTATCCCCAACACCGCCCAGCGAATAGATGGGAAAAGTCGCCTGCTCAACCATACTGCCGAACTGGCGCCACCCCAGAGGTTTTGCGCCAGGATGACTGGCAGTGGCCAGAACAGGTGACAGGACAGCAAAGTCGGCTCCCAGTAACGCAGCGGTTTGCATATCCTGAACAGTATGACAGGATACTGAAAACCATTCGCATTCAGGCCGTTGCTGCATTGTCTGCAACTTCCGGCTGTCTGCATGCACCCCATCGTAGTTGCAACTAATAGTAATTTTATCCGGAACATTAATCATCAGAATAGCACGATGGCGCTGACACAGGTCTGATGCAAGCTGCATAATGTCACCAACCAGAGTTAGATTTTTATTCAGCCAGTCTGGTTTTAATCGTAGTTGCACCAGTTGAATGCCTTTTTCCAGCGCACGCTGTAGTCTTGCTTCAAAATCACCTAGGGAATCAAACACACCGGTTATCATATATCTGTCGGGCAATTTCAGTGCATTGATAATTGGCCTGTCAGCTGCAGGAAATTCTTCTTCTTTGAGAGCGCCAACAGCTTGCCATTTCATTGGCTGTCCTTCCATAGCTGATGGTTCTCCCGTATATTGGTCTACCTTAAATACATGAAGCTGGACAGATATATCGGGGTAATGATATTTAACATTGATAAGTGGACGGAAGTCTGTCACACTGATATTCAGTTCTTCATGCAGCTCGCGTAGTAATGCCTGCTCAGCTGACTCACCGGGCTCCAGTTTACCTCCGGGAAATTCCCACAAAGCCCCCTGATGTGCGTTGGCATGACGCCGGGTGACTAATACTTCATTGTTAGCGTTGACAATCGCTGCTACTGAAACAGAAATAGTGTCATCGCGCATAATATACAGTGTCAGGTGCGATACTCTGAGTTGATGGTCACATAGTCGTGTGACAGGTCAGTGGTCCAGATGGTGGCCGAGCTTGCACCCAACCCCAGCTCGACGAGAATGGTAATTTCCGGCTGGTTCATGATACTTTGCCCCTGTTCTTCGGTATAGTTTGCCGCCCTGCCACCTTGCTCGACAATGCAGACATCATCCAGAAACAGTCTGACTTTTTCGATGTCGAGCTGTTTGACGCCTGCGCGACCTACCGCCGCCAGGATACGCCCCCAGTTTGGGTCGCTGGCAAACAACGCCGTTTTTACCAGCGGTGAATGCGCAATGGTATAAGCCACTTGGCGGGCCTCTTCCATGCTGCGCGCTGCATTGACTTGCACGGTGACAAATTTGCTGGCGCCTTCGCCGTCACGAATGATAGCTTGCGCCAGTTGTGTGAACACGTCCTGCAGCGCCTGCATGAACCCCTCATGTGCACCATTCACGCTAACGCCAGACTTGCCGGTGGCTATCAGCACGCAGGCATCATTGGTGGATGTGTCGCCATCGACTGTGATGGCATTGAAAGACGGCTCGATCACCTGCTGCAGGCAGGTTTGCAAACTATCCCGGGGAATGCTTGCATCGGTAGCGACAAACGCCAGCATGGTCGCCATGTTCGGGTGAATCATGCCGGAGCCTTTGGCGATGCCGGTGATGGTCAGGGTGTTGCCATCAATATCCACCTGCCTTGAAATCGCCTTGGCGATGGTGTCCGTAGTCATAATGCCCTGCGCGGCGACAAGCCAGTTGTCCGGCTGCAAGTTTGCGGCAAGATCAGGAAGTGATTGCTGGATTTTTTCAACCGGAAGCGGTTCGCCGATCACGCCGGTGGAAAACGGCAACACCTGGCTTGCCCCACATTGCAGTTGTTCCGCTGTGGATTCACAGCTTTGCTCGGCCGCCTGCATACCAGCCTGACCGGTTCCGGCGTTGGCGTTACCCGAGTTGATTATCAATGCGCGCGGGCTGGCGCTGGCAAGATGTTGTCTGGAGATCACCACCGGTGCGGCGCAAAACGCGTTCTGCGTAAAGACCGCCGCCGTGCTCGCGCCTTCGCCGATCTCAATCAGTACGGTGTCAAGTTCGCCGTTTTTCTTGATGCCGCTGGCGCAGGCCGCCAGCCGAACGCCATCCACGGGCAACAGCTTGGCGGGTGCAGATAATCCAACCGGCATGGCTCAGCTTAACTTGCCGTGGCAATGTTTGTATTTTTTGCCGGAGCCACAGAAGCAGGGATCATTGCGCCCCAGCTTGGGCTGGTTGCGCACATAAGGCTGCGCCTGCTCGTCACCCTCAGCTGGCTGCTGCGCTTCTTCATCCGCGATGCCACTGACTTCATCATGCTGGTAGCTGACATTCTGCGGCGCGTGTTGCGGCTCCAGTTGCTCCACTTCCTCGCGCTCCTGGATCTGCACTTTGGACAGGATGCTGACCGCTTCATGCTTGATGGTTTCCAGCATTTCGCTGAACATGGCGAAGGACTCGCGCTTGTATTCCTGTTTCGGGTCTTTCTGCGCATAGCCACGCAGGCCGATGCTCTGGCGCAGGTAATCCATCGCCGCCAGATGCTCTTTCCAGTTTTTGTCGAGTACATTCAGCAACACATATTTTTCATAGTTGCGCATGCCTTCGCTGCCAACCATTTCTTCCTTGCGCTTGTAGTCTTCCACCAGGGTGTTGATAATCTTGCGACGCAAACTGTGTTCGTTTAGCTCGTCGTCTTCATCCAGCCACTGCTGCACCGGCATACGCAGGCCGAATTCATTGTGCAGGGCTTCTTCCAGCCCGGGGATATCCCATTGCTCATCCAGGCTGCCAGCCGGGATGTATTCGGAAACGATATTGTTCACCACATCTTCGCGGATGTTTTCCACCACGCCAGACAGGTCAGCCTCGCCCATCATTTCATTGCGCTGCGCGTACACCACCTTGCGCTGGTCATTGGCGACATCGTCGTATTCCAACAGTTGCTTGCGTATATCAAAGTTGTGGCCTTCCACCTTGCGCTGCGCATTTTCAATGGCGCGGTTCACCCAGGGGTGTTCGATGGCTTCACCGCGCTCCATGCCCAGTTTTTTCATCAGCGCGCCTACCTTGTCGGAAGCGAAGATGCGCATCAGGTCATCTTCCAGCGACAGATAAAAACGGCTGGATCCCGGATCGCCCTGACGACCGGAGCGGCCGCGCAACTGGTTGTCGATGCGACGCGATTCATGGCGTTCGCTGCCAATCACATGCAGGCCGCCGGCATCCAGCACCGCCTGATGGTCTTTTTCCCACTGCTGCATCAGCTTCTGTTTTTCTTCCTCGCTGATATCGGGCATGGACGCCAGTTTGGCTTCGATGTTGCCACCGAGCACAATATCGGTGCCGCGACCGGCCATGTTGGTGGCGATGGTCACCGCGCCGGGCGCGCCGGCCTGCTCGACAATGTGCGCCTCGTTTTCATGCTGTTTGGCGTTGAGCACATTGTGCTTGATGCCAGCCTTTTTCAGCAGGCGAGACAGCACTTCGGACACTTCAATCGAGGCCGTGCCCACCAGCACCGGTTGCTTGCGCTGCACACAGTCCTTGACATCTTCGATGATGGCTTCGTATTTTTCTTCCTTGGTGAGGTATACCAGGTCGGTGTTGTCGACGCGTATCATCGGCTTGTTGGTCGGAATCACCACCACTTCCAGGCCATAAATCTGCATCAACTCAGGCGCCTCGGTATCGGCGGTGCCAGTCATGCCGGAAATCTTGTCGTACAACCGGAAATAGTTCTGGAAGGTAATTGACGCCAGCGTCTGGTTTTCCTGTTGAATCGGCACGCCTTCCTTTGCCTCCACCGCCTGATGCAAGCCTTCAGACCAGCGACGACCCGGCATGGTGCGGCCGGTGAATTCATCAACAATCACAATCTGGTTGTTCTGCACGATATAGTGCACGTCTTTCTGGAAAATGGCGTTGGCGCGAATCGCGGCGTTGAGATAATGCAACAGGCTGATGTTGTTGGCGCTGTACAGGTTTTCGTTTTCCGGCAGAATGCCTTCCTTGACCAGCAGCTCCTCAACTTTCTGATGGCCCTGCTCGGTGATGTGAACTGTCTTGTTCTTTTCGTCGATGGTGTAATCGCCTTCTTCCTCGGCGTCCTTGTCGTCCTTGTGTTCGCCGCGTTCAAGGTGTTTGAATATTTCCTTGAACTTCAAGTGCATTTCACTGTTGTCGTCCACCGCGCCGGAAATAATCAACGGCGTTCTGGCTTCGTCAATCAGAATCGAGTCAACTTCGTCGATGATGGCGAAATTGAGTTCGCGCTGTACGCGTTCTTCTTTGGTGAACGCCATGTTGTCGCGCAAATAATCGAAACCGAATTCGTTATTGGTGCCGTAGGTAATGTCGGCGGCGTAAGCCTGTTTCTTGGCGGCCGCATCCATGCCGCCGATGCTGACGCCGGTGGTCATGCCGAGAAAGTTGTACAGCTTGGACATCCACGCCGCATCGCGTTGCGCCAGATAATCGTTCACCGTCACCACATGCACGCCCTTGCCGGACAGCGCGTTGAGATAGGCCGCCAGCGTCGCCACCAGGGTCTTGCCTTCACCGGTGCGCATCTCGGCAATCTTGCCGCTGTGCAGCACCATGCCGCCGATCAGCTGTACGTCGAAGTGACGCATGCCCAGCACGCGCCTGCCGGCTTCACGCACGGTGGCGAAAGCTTCCGGCAACAGCGCGTCCAGTGATTCCCCGTCCTGATAGCGCAGGCGAAATTCCACCGTTTTGGCGGCCAGCTGTTCATCGCTCAGCGCCTCGAATTCCGGCTCCAGCGCATTGATTTTTTGCACGGTTTTGCGGTGTTGTTTGATGATGCGGTCGTTGCGACTGCCGACTATCTTGCGTACAAGCGAGGAAATCATTGCTGGAAAAATCCCGGGAATTTAGGTTGTCAAAACGTTAGGGTTAGTATGAATCATGCAGCTTAACGCCCTGTTAATCGTGCGGTGCAGGCGCGGCTTTTCGACCCCGAAAAAACAACGCATATTATGCACCAGAAGCGGGGTCAGGTCATAAATATGAGGGGAAAATTCACTATTGGCGGGTTTTTGTAAAGCAGTCCTGGGGTCAGCCGCTGCGCGACTGTACAAACCGGAGCGGATCAACCTGACGATCGCGCAGCAACACCTCGAAATGCACATGCGGGCCGGTTGAGCGACCGGTTGATCCCATCAGCGATATCGGGTCGCCTTTTTTGACGCTGTCGCCGACTTTGACCAGAATTTTTTCATTGTGTCCGTAGCGGGTGGTGTAACCGTTGCCGTGGTTGATTTCGACCAGATTGCCATAACCGTAGCGTTTACCCGCCCAGGTCACCACGCCACTGGCCACCGCCTTAATCGGGGTGCCCGCCTTGGAGGCGAAATCCAGCCCCTTGTGCATTTCCAGCTTGCCGGTGAACGGGTCAGTGCGCTTGCCAAAGTAGGAGGAAATCCAGCCCTTGTCGATGGGGCGACCGGCCGGTTTGGACTCGTATTGCAGCAACTTGCTCAACAAAACATCCTGTAAAACCGTCAGTTGCTCGGTGCGGCTCCGCAACTGCTTGTCCAGATCCTGCAACACCTCGTCAAACTGCATGGCCATGCCGGTTTCGGGTGATTTCGGGCCGCCATAAGCCGGTTCGTTGTCAAAATCGAATTCCTTGGCGTCGAGTTTGGAGATTTTAATCAGGCGTTTGCCCAGCGCATTGATGCGGGTAACATTGGCCTGCATCATGCCGATTCGACTCGCCAGCGCATCCAGATCAGACCGGGCGGCGATGCGCGCTTCCTCAATCAGCTTTTTCTGCTGAACAATATCCTGTTGTAATTCAGTAAGTTGCGTAATTTTCCCCTGCGTGGTTCCGAACCAGTAACCAATGCCGCCAATCGCCAGCGCCAGAGCAAGTACACCGCTGAAACAGGCCAGCATGGGACCGCGGCCGCCAATCTGATAACGCACGGGCTTGCCTTTTACTTTTCCAACCAGGATGATGTTCATGTTATTGTGTTTCCACTGTATTGGCCCCGTTTTGCCGGGGCGCATTACTCAAAAGTATAGTCAATCCACCAGTTTTTTTATTTTTCATGCAAGCATTCAGTGACAGACTCGACCAGCGCCTGTTATCCCGGGCCAGACGGCTGCATCAGCTTACCCACTTGCTGCAGCGCGATCTGCCGCCCGACACGCTGGGTCGCTACCATGTGGCCAATATTCGCAACGGCAGCCTGCATATCATCACCGACTCGCCGGTATGGACCACACGCATGCGCCAGCTGGCATCCACTATTATCGACATCCTGGCGCAAAACTGTATTTCGCAGATTCAGCATGTGAACATCAGCAGCCGGATTCATTACCAGCCAGCCAAACCACCGGCCAAACCGGTTATCAAACGTCAGATGAGTCAAAAAACCAGCGAACAGCTGCTGCAGTCCGCATCCTGCATTGAGGATGAGGGCCTGAAAAATGCGCTGGCCAAACTTGCGCGCCGTGGTCAGCCGTAAATAAACGCCGCCACAGTCTTGTTGTTATAGTGTGTAACGAAACATCCGGCGCATGCGCCGGATGTTAATTGTTCCTATACCGCCTGCAATGGCTGGGTGTACGAAATCGGCGAGCTGGCGCCGTCACCTTCGTAAGTCACTTCTTCCCATGCCGATTCGTCGGCGATCAGGGCTTTGAGCAACTTGTTGTTGAGCGCGTGACCGGAACGGTAACCGGAAAACGCGCCCACCAGGCTGTGGCCCAGCAAATACAAATCGCCAATCGCATCGAGTATCTTGTGTTTGACGAATTCGTCTTCGTAACGCAGACCGTCTTCATTGAGCACGCGATATTCATCCACCACAATGGCGTTATCGATACTGCCGCCCAGCGCCAGATTCTGCTTGCGCAGTTTTTCGATGTCGCTCATAAAACCAAAGGTGCGCGCGCGGCTGACTTCCTTTACAAACGAGGTGGTGGAAAAATCGATTTCCGCCTTGCAGGGCGAATCCTGGAATGCCGGATGATCGAAGTCAATGGAGAAACTGACCTTGAATCCTTCGAACGGGTCAAAGCGCGCCCATTTGTCCTGTTCCTCAACAATAATGGGCTTTTTGATGCGGATGAATTTCTTGGGCGCGTTCTGCTCGACAATGCCTGCGGACTGAATCAGGAAAACGAAGGGGCCGGAGCTGCCGTCCATAATCGGCACTTCGGCCGCGCTGACATCAACATAGGCGTTATCAATGCCGAGACCCGCCATGGCAGAAAGCAGATGCTCGACAGTCGATACCCGCACACCATCCTGTTCCAGCGTGGTCGACAGCGTGGTCGGGCCAACATTTTCGGCGGTGGCCTTGATGTCGACCGGATCGTTGAGGTCAACCCGGCGGAAAACCACGCCGGTGTCGGGTTGCGCCGGGCGCAGTGTGAGGTAGACCTTTTCCCCGGTGTGCAGACCGACGCCGGTCGCACGAATCACATTTTTTAAGGTTCTTTGCTTGATCAAAGCCTGATATTCCTTCGCTGTAGGAGGCGCACTGCGGGTTGCCCCGGCATAAAACCCTGATATTGTGGCATATTTAACAATAATTTTTCAAAGTTTTTTGCCGCAAACCGCCTGGTATCGGCGTGTTTCAGGCAGATATGGCCTCATTTGCTGCGATAAGTTCCCCTTTTTCACGGCGCGGTGAACTTAACAGACCGCGACAGCGATATCAATCAGCAAGCTTTTTCACACTTTCCTGGTATTCCAGCCCCTGTTTCATGCGCCTAGTCCGCCTGGCGGCGCAGAAACGCGGGAATATCCAGCAATTCCTCGTCAAATTCGCCCGCTATCGCTGCCGGCTCGCGGTTTTTGCGAATCACGGCGGGCTTGTCCAGCTCGCCATAATTGACTTCACCTTCGGCAGTACGCGGTGGCACCGGTTTCAGATCGGGCTTGGACGGTACGGCCGCCTGTCCCAAACCGGTGGCGACGACGGTAACCCGCAGTTCCTCTTCCATGCCTTCATCAATTGCCGTGCCCATCACCACGATGGCGTCTTCAGAAGCAAAGTCGTTCACAACCGCGCCGATATCCTGGAATTCACCCAGCGTCATATTGGCGCCGGTGACATTCACCAGAATTCCACGCGCGCCAGACAGGTTGACGTCTTCCAGCAGTGGACTGGCGACGGCGGCCTGCGCGGCTTCCTGTGCGCGGTTTTCGCCGCTGGCGCGACCGGAGCCCATCATGCCCATGCCCATCTGTGACATCACAGTGCGCACATCGGCAAAGTCGACATTGATGACACCCGGATTGGTAATCAGTTCGGTGATGCCCTGCACGGCGCTGCACAACACATCGTTGGCGCCGTTGAAGGCGTTCATCAAATCAAAGTCGCGGCCGTAAACCTCCAGCAACTTGTCATTGGGAATGGTGATTAATGAATCGACATGCTGGGTCAGCTCCTTGATGCCCTGCAGCGCAATTTTCATGCGCGTTTTGCCTTCGAAAGCAAACGGCTTGGTGACCACACCAACAACAAGGATGCCCATTTCGCGCGCAATCTGCGCCACCACCGGCGCGGCGCCGGTGCCGGTGCCGCCACCCATGCCCGCGGTCACGAACAGCATGTCTGCATGCATGATGGCTTCCTGAATCAGTTCACGATCCTCCAGCGCGGCCTGCTGCCCCACTTCCGGGGTCGCGCCTGCGCCCAGCCCTTTGGTAATGTTGCAACCGATTTGCAACGTCTTGGCGCCTTCGAGTTTTGACAAAGCCTGCGCATCGGTGTTGGCGCAAATAAAATCCACACCGTCGATGCCGCTGCTCACCATATGGCGCACTGCATTGCCACCGCCGCCACCGACACCGATGACCTTGATGACCGCCTCTTGCGCTACGGAATCCATAAGTTCAAACATAATTATTTACCTCTGCCATTTTTAATTGTTATGTACTGTTGAATGATTGCGCCGACAATCATTCGCCTGTTTTCCGGACTCACCGGCCCTGTGCCTTTTGCTTCACTCAATTCCTGTGCTGGGCTCCTGCTAAAAATTTCCCTGGAACCAGCTTTTCAGTCTTTCAAATACACCTTTCACGCCGCCTTCCATCAACATGTGGCTGGCGCCGGAGTTGCGATGCTGTTCGCCGAACAGCAGCAGGCCGACACCGGTGGCGTGAATCGGGTTGCTGACCACGTCAGACAAACCGGATACATACTGCGGCACGCCCAGGCGCACCGGCATGTGGAAAATTTCTTCCGCCAGATCGACCACGCCTTCCATCTTGGAGCTGCCGCCGGTGAGCACCACGCCGGCGGCAATAATTTCTTCAAAGCCACTGCGCCGCAGCTCCGCCTGCACCAGCGCCAGCAGCTCTTCGTAGCGCGGCTCCACCACTTCGGCCAGCGTCTGGCGCGACAGCTTGCGCGGCGGCCGGTCGCCGACACTGGGCACTTCGATGGTTTCATCGGCATTGGCCAGTTGCCGCAAGGCGCAGGCGTATTTGATTTTGATGTCGTTGGCGTATTGCGTTGGCGTGCGCAGCGCCACGGCGATGTCATTGGTGACCTGGTCACCGGCAATCGGTATCACCGCGGTGTGCCGAATCGCGCCTTCGGAGAACACGGCAATGTCGGTGGTGCCGCCGCCAATATCCACCAGGCATACGCCCAGTTCTTTTTCATCTTCGGTCAACACCGAGTAACTGGACGCCAGTTGTTCCAGAATAATGTCATCCACTTCCAGTCCGCAGCGGCGCACACATTTAATAATGTTCTGCGCAGCGCCCACTGCCCCGGTCACCAGATGCACCTTGGCTTCGAGTCGCACGCCGGACATGCCGATTGGCTCACGAATCCCTTCCTGATCATCAATGATGAATTCCTGCGGCAGAATATGCAGCACGCGCTGGTCGGCGGGAATCGCCACCGCGCGCGCTGCATCAATCACCCGGTCAAGGTCACCCGCTGTGACTTCGCGCTCACGAATCGCGACAATGCCGTGTGAGTTCAGGCTTTTAATGTGACTGCCCGCAATGCCGGCGTAAACTGAATTGATCTGGCAACCGGCCATCAGTTCGGCTTCCTCAACGGCGCGCTGAATCGACTGCACGGTGGATTCGATATTCACCACCACGCCTTTTTTCAAACCGTGGGACGGGTGCGAACCCAGGCCGACGATTTCAATTTCACCGTCATCGGTAATTTCACCGACTATCGCCACCACTTTGGAAGTACCGATATCCAGTCCGACAATCATGTTCTGGTCTGACTTCTTTGTCATGGTTTACACCTCACTCTCGCGTGTATTTGTATTGCCATCCCTGTTGCTGGATTCTTCAACTGCATTATTCATCATTGCAAAGCCATTTGGATAACGCATATCCACCACGTCCACATGCTGTAACGATGGCGCATTCGGCATGGCGAACACCTCGGTAAAACGATGCAGGCGTTGCTGCGTATCATTGCGGCCAAGCCGGATCAATGCACCGCTGTGCGCCTTATCTTTCGCCAGGTAAATTTGCCAGGCCCGCCGTTTGTCCAGCACAAGCTTGCCAATCTGCAAGCCCAGCGCGGCAAACTGTTGTTGCAACTGTTGCATGAACAGCCACACTTTCGCATGCAAACCTTGCGGGCCTGCAAGCGCCGGCAAACCCATGTCGCGCGCAATCTGCTGTGGACGGAACACATCTCCCTGCGCACTCAATAAAGCATCATCATTCCAGTAAGCCACAGCCGTTTTTTCCTGCACCTGTATCTGTAATCCGGAAGGCCACTTGCGGCGCACCGAAGCATCTTGCACCCACGGCAATTGCAACAAGGCATCACGCACGGCATGCAGGTCGATGGAAAAATAACCGCCAACCAGACTGCCGCGTATTGTCTGACGCAACTGATCGGCAGACAAATGCCGCAATTCACCCTGAATATCCACCTGCTCGACCGGCACCACAACCTGCTGCCAGCTCGACTGCAGCATCCATGCGGCGTATGCCAGTGAACCGAACAGAACGAACACGAATAACCAGCGTTTGTTTATCTGCATAGCAAGCGGCTGACGCGCTGCCTTGCGATTCACCCTGACTGCGCCGCGTGGTTTGCGTTGCCCTCTGCGTTGTTTACCGGCTTTACGACTGAACACAACTTGTCTCCAGTATTTCCAGCACCAGTTGTTCAAAATCGATGCCGGCCTGCTTCGCCGCCATCGGCACCAGACTGTGATCGGTCATGCCGGGCACGGTGTTAACTTCAATCAACCAGGGCTTGCCTGCTGTATCAAGCATAAAGTCAACCCGGCCCCAGCCGGAAGCTGACACAATGTCGAAAGCCCGCCGCATCATCACCGCCAGTTCGTTTTCCACTTTTTCATCAAGACCACAGGGGCAGATGTAATCGGTGTCATTGGCTTCGTACTTGGCGGCATAGTCATAAAATGCATGGGGTGTTTGCAGCTTTATCATCGGCAAAACCCGGCCATTAAGAATGGCGGCGGTGTATTCCTCACCTGTCACCCATTTCTCGGCTATCACCACGCCGCCACAGTCCGCTGCATTACGCCATGCCTGCACCATGTCATCAGCCTGTTCTACTTTACTCATACCGATGCTTGAGCCTTCCATCACCGGCTTGACGATCAGTGGCAATCCCAGTTGCTGCAATGCCTGCTCGCAACTTTGCTCGCTGTCGAGCACCACATAGTCCGGCGTCGGCAAACCGGCGGCAGTCCAGATTTGTTTGGTGCGCAGCTTGTCCATGGCGATGGCGGAGCCCAGCACACCGGAACCGGTATAGGGAATCGCCATCGCTTCCAGCATGCCCTGAATCACCCCGTCCTCACCACCGCGGCCGTGCAAAACAATAAAGGCGCGCTCGGCTTTCATCTCGCGCAGTTTTGCATCCACCTCATGATCGACATCCACGCCGTGCGCATCGACCGATTGTTTTTGCAAGGCCTTGAGCACCGCCTCGCCACTGAGCAGCGAGATATCACGCTCAGCTGACCAGCCGCCCATCAGCACCGCCACCTTGCCAAAATCCTGTACCTGCATCGCGCTCATGCCGGATCCCCCACAATCCGGACTTCGGTCTGCAACTGTACGCCGGTTTGATCCGCCACCGTGTGCTGCACCAGATGAATCAATGCTTCGATATCAGCGGCACTGGCCTGCTGGTCGTTGATAATGAAATTGGCGTGTTTTTCCGACACCACGGCGCCGCCGATGCGCTTGCCTTTCAAGCCGCACTGTTCAATCAGACGCGCGGCATGATCGCCTTCGGGGTTACGGAATACCGAACCGCAACTGGCTGCTCCGGTTGGTTGTGTGGCTGCCCGTTTCGCCAGCAGTTGTTTGATATCAACTGTATTTGCCTGTTGTGGTTGTTTGCTGAACTGCAATGTCGCCTCGATAAACCATTCGTCCCGCGGGCCGGAAACGCTGCGGTATCCGACCTGGTAGTCGCCTGGCTCGCGTTGTTTGATTTCGCCGTTGCGGTTGATGGTTTGCACGTTCAGTACATGCTCCCAGGTTTCGCCGCCAAACGCGCCGGCGTTCATCGCCAGCGCGCCGCCGACCAGACCGGGAATGCCGGCAAAAAATTCCGCGCCGTACAAACCGTTGCGCGCGCAGAAACGCGCCAGTTTGGCGCCCGCCACGCCGGCGCCAACCACGACACGCGCGCCGCCGGATAATTCAAGTCGGGATGTCACACCCTGCATCGCAATGACGCTACCATTGAAACCACCATCACGAACCAGCAGATTGCTGCCCAGCCCCAGCCATAATAACGGTTCATCATGCGGCAAATCACGCAGCATGGCTTGCAAGTCTTGCAAATCAGCAGGCATCAGATAACGCCTCGCCACACCGCCTGCGCGCCAGCTGGTGTGCCGCGCCATGGGCTCGTTAATTCGCACTTCACCTTTGTATTGCGCGTGACTCATGCAAGTTTCAATACTGTCATGTTGTATGTTGTATTGTGCTTCCATTTCATACCGCCGCCTGCAGTTGTTGCGCCAGTTGCGAAGCGACGCGCCCGATGCTGCCCGCGCCCAGCGTCAGCACAATGTCGCCAGGCTCAATCACCGCCTGCAAGCTTTCATGCAGTTTTTCCACGTCTTCCACGAACACCGGATTGACCTTGCCGCGCGCACGCACCGCAGCACAAAGCGAACGGCCATCGGCGCCGGCGATCACTTCTTCGCCCGCGGCATAAATTTCGGTAACGAGCAACACATCGGCTTCAGCCAGCACACTGGTGAAATCTTCAAACAAATCGCGGGTGCGGGTGTAACGATGCGGCTGGAAGGCGACGACCAGCCGTTTGTCGGGCCAGCCTTCGCGCACGGCGTTGAGCGTGGCGGCCACTTCGGTGGGATGATGCCCGTAATCATCCACCAGCGTAATACTGCCTTTGGGAGTATTGATTTCGCCGTACAGGTGCATGCGGCGACCCACGCCCTGAAAGTTTTGCAAGGCGGTTTGAATCGCCTGCTTGTCGACGCCCAGCTCGTGCGCAATGGTAATCGCCGCCAGCGCGTTCAGAATATTGTGACGGCCAGGCATGTTAAGCGTGACGGCAAGCGGCGCATCACTGTCAGGCAGCATCACATCAAAATGCGACTGCAAGCCTTCACTGCGAATATTGGACGCGCAGACATCGGCGTCCTGTTCGATACCATAACGCAACACCGGGCGGGTGATTTGCGGCAGCAACTCGCGCACTTCGCGGTCATCCACGCACACCACCGCCAGACCGTAAAACGGCAGGTGATGCAGAAACTCAACAAACGCCTGTTTCAGCTTGGCAAAGTCACCGTCATAAGTCGGCAGATGATCAGCGTCGATGTTGGTGACTACGGCAATCATCGGTTGCAAATACAAAAAGGAGGCATCGCTTTCATCGGCTTCCGCCACCAGATAACGGCCGCTGCCCAATCGCGCATGCTTGGCCGAACTGTTGAGGCGGCCACCGATAACATAGGTCGGATCCAGCCCGCCTTCAGCCAGCACACTGGCAATCAGCGATGTTGTTGTGGTTTTGCCGTGGGTGCCGGCTACCGCAATCCCCTGTGAAAACCGCATCAGCTCGGCCAGCATTTCGGCGCGCGGTACAATCGGGATGCGTTGTGCGCGCGCCGCCATCACTTCGACATTGTTCTCTGCGATGGCGGTAGAGGTAACAACCACATCAACGTCAGCCACATTGCCCGCATTATGTCCCACATGTACAACCACACCGGCTTTTTGCAACGCTTGTGTCACTGCGCTATCGGCCATGTCGGAACCAGACACCTGATATCCCAGCGTGTTCATGACATCGGCAATGCCGCTCATGCCGGCGCCGCCAATGCCGACAAAGTGCACCTTGCGGATGCGCCGCATGAAATTGTCATGACTGCGCGGCATCTCCATCAGTGAATGCCCCCCGCCGTCATGCACAACTGCGCCACATCGTTTGCAGCGTTTGGCATGGCGCGTTCACGCGCGCGTTTGGCCATGCGCAATAACTTGTCGCGCTGGCCGTTAAAGTACGCCAGCGTTTCGCTCAGCCATTCAGCAGTCAGATCCTCTTGCTGTTTGATTATGGCGGCGCCGGCATCCTGTAAATATTCAGCATTTGCAGTCTGATGATCATCAACAGCAAACGGATACGGCGCCAGTATCGAACCGACGCCGGCCGCCGCCAGTTCAAAAACCGTCATCGCGCCGGCGCGGCACAAGACGATATCCGCCCAGGCATAGGCCGCATCCATATCATCAATAAAGTCTTTCACTTCTGCTTTCACATTATTATCTGCGTAACACTGTTGCGCCTGTTGCAGGTTCTTTTTACCGGTCTGGTGAAGGACCTGTGGACGAATATCCTCATCGATCAGCGCCAGCGCCTGTGGCGTCACTTCATTCAGCTTGACTGCGCCCAGACTGCCGCCCAATACCAGCAGGCGCAATGCGCCCTGATGGGTATTGAAACGGTGTTCCGGCGCAGGCAGTTGCGTGATTGAACGCCGCACCGGATTGCCAACATGAATCGCGCCCCGCTTTAAGGCGCCGGGGAACGCCTCCAGCAAATGCGTTGCTATCCGGGACAGCAACCTGTTGGTCAAACCGGGAATTGCATTCTGCTCATGAATCAGCAACGGCTTGCGCAACAGCCACGCCACCAGGCCGCCGGGGCCGGCGGTAAAGCCACCCATGCCGAGCACCGCGCAAGGTTGGGTGCGCCGCATGATTTTCATTGCCTGTATGCAGGCGCTGACAATCTTGAACGGCGCCTGCATGCGGCTGAGTAGACTCTTGCCACGCACGCCACTGATATTAATCCATTCAACAGGATACCCGGCCGCCGGCGCCAGTCTGGCTTCGATACCGGCGCGTGTGCCCAGCCACACCACCGGTACACCGTGTTCGCGCAGTACATCAGCCACCGCCAATGCCGGAAACACATGGCCGCCGGTGCCGCCCGCCATAATCATCACCGGTCGCATCTGCATCATGCCGCCCGCTCCCCCTGCAACACACGCGACTTGCGTTGCTGCTGACGTTTGCGCGCACGCGCAGCGCGACTGACCGCCTGCTTGTTAATCACACCGCATTCGTGGTGAATGCGCAACAACACACCGACAGCCATGCAGTTGACAATCAGGCTGCTGCCGCCGTAACTCATCAATGGCAGGGTGAGTCCCTTGGTGGGCAGCAAGCCCATGTTGACGCCGATGTTGATTACCGCCTGCAAACCCAGCCAGATGCCAATGCCATAAGCCAGATAGGCGGCGAAGCGGTTACCGCAGGTTTCCGCCTGCAGGCCAATTCGAAACGCGCGCACAAAAAACACAACATATAACGCCAGCACAATGCTGACGCCGACAAAACCGAGCTCTTCCGCTATCACGGCAAACAGAAAGTCGGTGTGCGCTTCCGGCAGATAAAACAGTTTTTGCACGCTGCCGCCCAGCCCGGCGCCAAACCAGCCGCCGGTGCCAATGGCTATCAGCGACTGGGTGAGCTGAAAGCCGGAATCAAACGGGTCCGCCCACGGATTCATAAACGAGGTCAGGCGCTCCATGCGATAGGGCGATGACACCACCAGCAACATGGCGGCGCAACCAAACATAAACAGGAAAGAAGCAAACTGCACAAAGCGCACACCGCCAAGAAAGGTCATGCCCAGCACCGTGCCCATGATAACAACCGTTGCGCCAAAGTCCGGCTCCATCAGCAACAGCAGACCGGCCAGCCCGACCAGCAGCATGGGCTTGATAAAGCCCCACAAGGATGTGCGCACCGCTTCGCCGTGACGCACCAGATAACCTGCAACATAAACCAGCAGCAACAGCTTGATCAGCTCGGACACCTGCAGATTGAACACGCCCAGCGGAATCCAGCGCGTGCTGCCATTCACCGTCTTGCCGACGCCGGGAATCAGCACCGCCACCAGCAATACCAGCGCAACGCCCAGCAACAGCATGCCGCTTTTTTCCCACACGGCCAGCCGCATGCGGAACACGGCATAGGCAGCGGCAATACCCACCACACTGAAAAACAACTGGCGTTGCAAATAGTAGAACGGGTTGCCAAGTTCACGATCAGCCACGCTGACAGACGCTGAAGCCACCATCACCACACCCAGGCTGAGCAATGTCAGCGCCACCAGCGTCAACACCGGGTCAAGATGTTCCAGTTGCAAACGCAACGATGCTGAAACGGATCGTGGTAAAGAAAACGGCAGCACGACTCGCAAGCTCATGACTGCAACTCCTTCACCGCTTGCATGAAAACATCGCCACGGTGTTCGAAGTTATCAAACATGTCAAAACTGGCGCAGGCGGGCGACAGCAACACGTTGTCGCCCGCCTGCGCCAGTTGTTGCGCCTGCTGTACGGCATCGCGCATATCGGTGGCAAACGCCACCGGCGCAGCGCCCGCCAATGCATCAGCAATCTGCTGCGCATCGCGCCCGATTACCACCACTGCGCGAACATGCTGTTTGACCGGCTCGGCAAGTTCGGCAAAATCCGCGCCCTTGCCTTCACCACCCGCAATCAGCACATGTTTGCCCGGCAAACCCTTGATTGCCGCCGCCGCCGCGCCGACATTGGTCGCCTTGGAATCGTTGTACCAGTTCACGCCGTTGATTTGCGCTATCCACTGAGTGCGATGCGGCAAACCGGCGAAAGCTTGCAATGCCGCCAGCATGTCCGTCATGGGCAAGCTCATCTGTTTGCCCAGCGCCAGCGCCGCCAGCGCATTGGCGATATTGTGCTCGCCTTTTATTTTCAGTTCAGCGACCGGCATCAGCGGCTCGCCTTCAAAAGCCAGATAGCGTTCGCCGTTAACCTCATCCACCCCGAAAACATTGTCGGTGGAACGTCCGAGCGTGAAACCCATCACCTTGTCGCTCGGCAATGACTGTGCCGCCAGCACAGCGTCATCGAGATTGACCACCGCCTGCTCGGCCTGCTGGTAGATTGCCAGCTTGCTGGCGATGTAGGCGCCCATATCAGCATAACGATCCATATGGTCGGCGCTGATGTTCAGCACCACGGCGGTTTTCATCGGCAGGCGATGCAGGGTTTCCAGCTGAAAACTGGACAGTTCGAGCACTGCGGCGTCCGCCGGCTGTTGCAGCAAATCCAGCGCGGGCGTGCCGATATTGCCGCCGGTGGCGACACGCTTGCCGCTTTGTTGCAACATCAGACTGATTAATGCTGTGACAGTGCTTTTACCGTTGGAGCCGGTCACGCCGATCACCGGCGCCTGTACTTCATTTGCGAACAAATCGATATCACCGACGATTTCCACGCCTGCCTGCTGCGCCGCCTGCAAGGCCTGCTCCGTCATCGGCACGCCGGGGCTGACAACGATGCGGCGCGCGGCAGTGAACAACTTGTTATCGAATGCGCCGGTATGTACGGGCACATGCGGATATTCCTGCTGCAATATTTGCAGATTGGGCGGAATATCCCGGCTGTCGGCGACCACCAGGCTTTCACCCAGCGCCGACAGATAACGCACCACTGACAGCCCGGTCACTCCCAGACCGGCCACCAGTGTGTAGCCCTGCGTATGTGCGTGTTTGCCTGTCATCAGCCCTTGCATAAATCAACGAATCTTCAGCGACGCCAGCCCGATCAGCACCAGCACCACGGTGATAATCCAGAAACGCACAATCACGCGCGGTTCCGGCCAGCCTTTCAGTTCAAAATGATGATGCAGCGGCGCCATGTGAAAAATGCGCTTGCCAGTAAGCTTGAACGAACCCACCTGCAAAATCACCGACACGGTTTCCATCACGAATACACCGCCCATAATCAACAACACAATTTCCTGGCGCACAAAAATGGCGATCACGCCCAGTACTGCGCCCAGCGACAGTGCGCCAACGTCGCCCATAAACACCTGCGCCGGGTAGGTGTTGAACCAGAGAAAGCCCAGCCCCGCGCCAACAATCGCGCCGCAGAAAATGGTGAGTTCGCCCACGCCCGCTATATAAGGTATGCCCAGATAACCGGAAAACGCGGCGTGACCACTGGCATAGGCAAATACGCCCAGCGCCGCCGCCACCATCACTGTTGGCATAATCGCCAGTCCGTCCAGGCCGTCGGTAAGATTGACCGCATTGCTGCTGCCAACTATCACGAAATACGCCAGCAGCATGTACCACGCGCCCATCGGCACAACGACATCTTTGATGAAAGGCACAATCAAGGCGGTTTCCTGCGGCGTATCCGCCATGCTGTACATAATGTATGCGGCGCTGGCGGCGAACACGGTTTGCCAGAAATACTTGGCTTTCGCAGACAGGCCTTTGGAATTGCCATAGACCAGCTTTTTGTAATCATCGATGCCGCCAATCAAACCGAACGCCAGCATCACCGCCAGGGTAATCCACACCTGATGATTATCCAGGTCACTCCACAGCAACGCGCTGACGGCAATCGCAATCAGAATCAGCGCGCCGCCCATGGTCGGCGTGCCCGCCTTGCTCAAGTGTGACTGCGGGCCGTCGTCGCGCACCTGCTGGCCGATTTTGTAACTGGTCAGCTTGCGTATCATCATCGGCCCGATCATCAACGACAGCATCAATGCGGTGATGGTGCCGAGAATGGCGCGCAGGGTCAGGTACTGGAATACATTGAAACCGCTGTAGTACTGCTGCAAATATTCGGCAAGCGCCAGTAGCATCAGTTCACCTCCGGGGTAGCGGCGTTATCCCTGAGCGATTCAATCAGCGTTTCCATCTGCATGGCGCGGGAGCCTTTCACCAGCACCACAGTGTCGGCGCGCAGACACTGCGTCAGCGCAGCAGCCAGTTGCGGCTTGTCAGCAAACCATTGCGCGCCTGCGCCGAAGGCATCCGCCGCAGCACGCGACAGTTCACCAACAGCAAACAGTTGTTGCACGCCGGCGTCTTTGGCGTAACGTCCGACTTCGGCATGCAGGCTTTGCGCATCAGCGCCCAGCTCACCCATATCGCCCAGCACCAGCATGCTGTCGCCGCCTTTGGCGGTCAGCACATCAATGCCGGCTTTCACCGACATCGGGTTGGCGTTATAGGTGTCGTCCAGCAGTGTCGCGCCATTTGGCAACGTCATCACCCGCAGGCGGCCAGCGATGTTTTCAAACCGGTTCAGTGCGGATGCAATATCCGCCAGCCTGACGCCCGCCGACAGACAGGCCGCAGCCGCCGCCAGCGCATTCATCACATTATGCTTACCGGGCACAGTCAGTTTGAGCGCATGCGCTTCGCTCGCCGTGCAAATCTGCATGGCGCCACCCTGTTCACGCACAAATACATCAGCCTGTTCATTACCGTATGAAAACGTCACCACGTTTTTGCCGCTGCATTGTTGCAGCCACATTGTTGCAAAGTGCTCATCCAGATTGATGATGGCGGCGCCGCCTTTTCGTAGTCCGTGAAAAATTTCAGCCTTGGCTGCAGCGACGTTTTCCACGCTGCCAAAGCCCTGCAAGTGCGCCGGCCCGGCATTGTTGAGAATGGCAATATCGGGCTGCGCAATATGCGTCAGATAATCGATTTCACCCATGTGATTGGCGCCCATCTCGATTACGGCATAGCGATGATGCGGACGCAGTTTCAACAGCGTTAACGGCATGCCGATGTCGTTGTTAAGATTGCCCTCTGTCGCCAGTACAGCCTGTTCATTTGCGTGTTGCTGCAGGATATGACGGCACATTTCCTTGACCGTGGTTTTGCCATTGCTGCCGGTGAGACCGATCAGCACGCCATCAAAACGCTGACGCCAGCTTGCCGCCAGCTTGCCCAGCGCGGCCAGGGTGTCCGGCACATCAATCTGTGGCAGCGCGACATTCTGCTGTTGCTGCACCAGCGCGCCGGCCGCGCCCGCCTGCTGCGCCTGCTCAACAAAAGCATGGCCGTCAAAACGCTCACCCTTGATGGCGATATATAAATCGCCCCGCCTGATGCTCCGCGTATCCTTGGATACATCGTTGAATACGGCGTCCTCGCCATGCAGGGCGCCGTTGACGATTTCCGCCGCCTGTGACAAGCGCATCATGGCATCGCCTCAATCAGTTCCTGGGCGACGCGGTAATCGTTGAACGCAATATGCACATCGCCAACAATCTGGCTGGACTCGTGTCCCTTGCCGGCAATCAGAATCACATCATCGGGTCCGGCCTGTTGCAGGGCATAGGCAATCGCCGCCTTGCGATCCGGTTCGGTGTAGTGTTTTTCGGGCTGCTTAAAACCGGCGACAATCTGTTTGATAATGGTTTGCGGATTTTCATGGCGCGGATTATCGCTGGTGACAATCACATGATCGGCATACTGCTCCGCCGCCTGCGCCATCAACGGGCGCTTGCTTTTGTCGCGATCGCCGCCGCAGCCGAACACGCACCAGAATGCGCCATCAAAATGTTCACGCACCGAACGGCAGGCCGCCGCCAGCGCCTGCGGCGTGTGCGCGTAATCAATAATCACCGATGCGACATCGTCACGATTGGTGAGTACGCGCTGCATGCGCCCGAACACCGGCTGGATGTGATGCAGCCTTTCCACCGCGGTTTCAAATTCCATGCCACTGACCAGCAGGGCGGACAGCGCCGCCAGGATGTTGGACACATTGAACTGACCCAGCAGCCCGACGCGAATATGGCCAACGCCCTTGGGTGACTGCACCGCGATATCCAGCCCCTCCGCGCTGGCGCTGACCGATTTAGCGCGCACCAGAAAATCCACGTGTGATGACAAGTCCGCTGCGTCCGGGTTGGCGCTGTAACCCCACACCGCCATGCGCCCGCGACAGTCGGCCGCCAGCTCACGGCCAAACGCATCATCCAGATTGATCACAGCCGCCTTCAATCCCGGCATGGTAAACAGTTTACGCTTGGCGTCGGCATAGTCGTCACGCGTTGCGTGATAGTCCATATGATCCTGCGCCAGATTGCTGAACACCGCCGTGTCAAACGCCACCGCATTGACGCGCCCCTGATCCAGCCCGTGTGACGACACTTCCATCACCACATGATGCGAACCGGCCTGCGCGATTTCAGCCAGGGTTCTCTGCACTTCCAGCGCATCGGCGGTGGTCAGCCCGGTGGGGTGCAAATCGTTGATAAAACCGTTGCCAAGCGTACCGAGCACGCCGCAGTGCACATCATGACTGTCCAACGCCTGCGCAATGGTGTGCGCAATCGAGGTTTTGCCGTCGGTGCCGGTGATGCCAATCACATGCAGCCGCCTTGAAGGCTCACCGTAAAAACGCGAGGCGATTTCTCCGATGTTATCTTTCAGGTTTTCAACCTGAATGCACAACACCTTGTTGGAAACCTGATCCAGTATTTCATCGCGACGATCGCAGTCGCCATCCCACACAATCGCCGCTGCGCCTTTGGCGACCGCATCAACGGCATAAATCAGGCCATGCGTGTTGAAACCCTGCGCCGCGATAAACAGGCCACCGTCGTGCACCTGGCGGTTGTCCTGCGCAAGGGACGACACCTGCACGCCGCGACAGGCCGCCAACTGCTCGCTGTCTACCAGGCCTTGCAACAATTCCGTCAACGCCACACCGGTTTGCAGATTCTGCGCCGTCATCATGCCGGGTCTCCTTTTGCAGATGTGCGATTGATGACCAGTTTTTGTCTGGCGATGCGGTCAGGCGGCACATCAAATAATCGCATCGCGCCGGTCATCACGGTGCTGAATACCGGCGCCGCCACGTCGCCGCCAAAATGCATGCCGTTGCGCGGCTCGTCGATCAGCACCACCATCGCCAGCTCGGGTTTTTCCGCCGGCGCGATGCCGGCGAACACGGAAAGATAACGGTCTTCGGCATAACCGCCGGCAACAAACTTGTGCACGGTGCCGGTCTTGCCGGCGATGCTGTAATTGGCGACGCGCGCTTTTTTGCCGGTGCCTTCCGGGCTGACCACTTTTTGCATCATCTTGCGAATGGCCTGCGCGGTTTCCGCTTTCATGATGCGCTCACCCTGCACCGGTTTGTCGTCATCATCCAGTTTCAGAAAACTGACCGGACGCAACACGCCGTCAGCCGCCAGCGCCGCATAGGCGCGCGCCAGTTGCAGCGGCGTTACCGAAATGCCGTAACCAAACGCCATCGAGGCGCGTTCGAAATCATTTTGCAGCGCGCTTAATGAAGTGCGGCCGGACGCCTCGCCGGGAAAGCCGCTGCCGGTGTCATACCCAAAACCGAACTTCTGGTACATTTCCCATTGCAGCTCCGGGTCTATCGCCAGCATGATTTTGCTGATGCCGACATTGCTGGACTTGGCGATAACGCCGCTGACATCCAGCGTGCCGTGATTGCGCGTGTCGCGAATCATGTTGCCCTGCACCTTCATGTAACCCGGCGCGGTTTCCACCTTGTAATACGGTTTCCAGCGCGAGGTTTCCAGCGCCGCCGCCAGTGAAATCGGCTTCATGGTAGAGCCGGGCTCGAACACATCGGTCACCGCGCGGTTGCGCGTCGCCTCGGCGCGCAGCTGGCTGCGGTCGTTGGCGTTGAATGAAGGCAGGTTGACCATCGCCAGAATTTCACCCGTGTGAATATCCATCACCACGGCGGAACCGGCGACCGCATTGTGTTTCAGCACCGCCGCCTTCAACGCGCGATAGGTAAGGTATTGCAAACGCTTGTCCAGACTGAGCGTCACTGGCTTGCCTGGCTCGGCGGCGCGGATGCGTTCGACATCATCAAACGCGCGGCCCAGGCGGTCGCGAATCACTTTCTTTTTACCTGGCAGCCCTTTCAGCCAGTCATCGAAGGCCAGCTCGATGCCTTCCTGACCATTGTCATCAATATCGGAAAAACCAATCACATTGGCGGCCACTTCGCCGCTGGGGTAATAACGCTTGTATTCATTTTGCAGGGCGACGCCGGCGACATTGAGTTGCCTGACCTTTTCCGCCAGCTCCGGCGACACATGCCGTTTCAGATACAGAAACTCGCGCTTGCTGTGCTTTTGAATACGCGCCAACAGCGCCGAGCTGTTCACGCCAAGCAGTTTCGCCAGCTGCGGTAGTTTGCTGGTATTCTGCAAAGCCTGTTGCGGGTTAATCCAGATGCTGTTCACCGGCGTACTCACCGCAAACGGTTCGCCGTTGCGGTCCAGAATTTCACCACGGTGCGCCGGAATCGACACCACGCGCAACTGCCGCGCATCGCCCTGGTGCTTGTAAAAATCGCTGTCCACAATCTGCATATCAAACGCGCGCGTGGACAGAGCCATCACGCACAGACTGAACACGCACAGCACGGCAACCCGGCGCCAGGGCGCCAGCGGCTTGTCCGCGAGTTTGAAAGATTGCAGTTTCATGGTTTGATAAAAATCACCTCGTCAGATGGCGGCATCACCATCGACAGTTTGGTTCGCGCAATGCGTTCGATGCGTCCGTGATCAGAAAAGGCGCTCTGCTCCAGTTGCAGACGGCCCCATTCGGTATTGAGTTCGTCTATCTGGTAGTTCAGTTGCTGCAACTCGACAAACAGTTTGCGGCTTTGATGCTTGCTGACAATCAGCATCAACGCCGACACCAGCACCAGCACAAACAACAGGGTCACCACCACCAGCACGCGTTGTCGTTCGTTCACCGGATTCGCTCCAGCACGCGCAGGCGCGCGCTTCTTGAACGGGGATTGTTTTCCAGCTCCTGCGCCGATGCGGTGCGCGGTTTGCCCACCAGGCGATAAGGCGGATCCTCGTCGGTATCGAACACCGGCAGGTTTTTCGGCAGAACCGGTCGTGTGACCTTCGCTTTCATGAAACGTTTCACCAGCCTGTCTTCGATGGAATGAAAGCTGATCACCGCCAGCCGGCCGCCCGGTTTGAGCGCGCCCAGCATCGCTTCCAGCCCGGTTTCAATCGACTGCAATTCCTGATTGATATGCATGCGTATCGCCTGAAAGCTGCGCGTTGCCGGGTGCTTGTGTTTTTCTTTTACCGGCATGGCCTGTTCGATAATGTTTACCAGTTGCGCGGTTTCGGTTATCGGCTGCTGCTGGCGCGCTTCGATAACGCCGTGCGCGATGCGGCGCGCAAACTTTTCCTCGCCATATCGTTTCAGCACGGTAACCAGCTCTTCCAGCTCGACCCGCGCAAGCCACTCGCTGGCGGATTCGCCTCGGGTGGTGTCCATGCGCATGTCCAGCGGGCCGTTATGCATAAAGCTGAAACCACGCCCGGCATCGTCCAGTTGCGGCGAGGATACGCCCAGATCCATCAGCACGCCGTTTATGTTCGACTCAAGTTGTCGTTGCGCCAGCACGTCGGCCACCTGATTAAAATTAATGTGTTCAAATTCGATTCGTGGCTCATCAGCAAAATGTTCGCGGCCATACGCAATAGCCCGCGGATCACGATCCAGCGCGAGTAGCCTGCCCTGCTCATTTAACTGCTCAAGTATTGCCGCACTGTGACCACCCCTGCCGAACGTGGCGTCGATGTAATAGCCTTCGGGCTGAACCTTGAGCGCATCCATCACCTCATCCAGTAACACCGGCTGGTGACTGTGCGCCCCGGTCATTGCCTGCTCACCGCTGTCTTCACTACAGCGACAGGTCTTCTAGTGCAGCGGGCAACTCGTCACTGCCCTGCACGGTGTCCAGCCACTGCTGCTGGTTTTCGTTCCAGCTGGCCTCATCCCAGATTTCAAATTTTTTGCCCTGGCCGATGAGTACGATTTTTTTGTCCAGCGCGGCGAATTCGCGCAGCATGCCCGGCAGCAGGATGCGGCCCTGGCTGTCGAGCTCGCATTCGGTGGCGTAGCCAATCAGCAGGCGCTGCAACACGCGGGTCTGCTCGTTGAGACTGGGCAACGCGGTGAGCTTGCTTTCGATGATGTCCCATTCAGGCAGGGGGTAAACCAGCAGGCAGTGGTCGCGATCGACGGTAATCACCAGCTTGCCGCCACAGGCCTCCAACAGGCGGTCGCGGTAACGTGAAGGCATCGCCATGCGGCCTTTGGCGTCCAGCGTCAGATTATTGATTCCACGAAATCGCATTATTGTTATTGTTTATCCACTTTTGGCCCACTCAGGAACCACAAAAAACCACTTTCCCCCACATATTGACACTATAGGTATTCTCTCCCCACCCTGTCAAGCATATTTTGCGTTGGAAACAGGCCAAAATTTCTTTATGGCACAGCGACTTAGCGAATTTTCAGAGGTGAGCTGCAAAGCACAAAAACAAGGCGGTTTAGAATCATTATGTTGGCCGAAGAAGCTAATAATTCACTTTAAGTTCGGCGGATATTTAGACTCTTTTCAAAAAATGCAAAATTTTTAAGTCGCCTAAGTGTGCGGAATCACCCCATGGCGCCGCTCGAAACCCAAACCGGTTACACATCCTGCCTGGACAGAATTCTTCATCATGACAATTCGGGTAGAATCCGCTCCAGCACCCGGGCGACGCCGGGCTCCGTAATCAACACAACATCCATGACCACCAAAACGCTTTTCCAAAACCCGGCAAATGACAACACTCCGCTTTCACCCGTTCAACTGGAGCGTCTGATTGAACTGCAAAGCACATTACTCAGCGCCGCCGTCAGTAATGAAAACTTCAACAACTTGCTGGAACAACTTTGTCTGTTCGCCGAGAACCTGACCGAACATGCCGTCGCTTCAGTCATGCTGCTTGTTGACAATCGGGAGGGACTCTATGTTGCTGCAGCCCCCAGTATTTCCCTTGAAGCCATCAAGGAGCTGAACGGGCTACAGCCCGGTGAAGGCAGTTGTGGCAACGCCGTATTCCATAACGAGGACATGTATGTATGCGACACCATGAGTGACAGCCGCTGGCGCAGCCTGCATGCCTTTGCAACAAAACACAAAATCCATGCCTGCTGGTCGAGTCCGATTCGTGACAGCCATAACAAGGCTATCGGCAGTTTTGCCCTGTCAAGTTTCAGCACACGCAAACCGGACAATTTTCAACGGCGGCTGCTTAACAGTTGCGCCTCGATAGCCAGTATTATCCTGCAACGTAAGGCGACATCCGAATTACATCAACAACATCAGTATGAGTTATTACGCAGCAAACAACGCTACATCTCCATTCTGGAAAACAGCGCAGACAGCATCTGCCTGGTCGACAGGCACGGTAACTTTATTGACGCTAACCATGTCGCCTACGAAAGGCTGGGTTATACCCGGGAAGAATACCTGTCGATGAATGTCGCGGATATTGAAACCGAACCCGGCCCCGGCAGCTTTGAAGAATTTTTTGACAATCTTGAACTGAACAAGCGCATTTGCCTTGAAGGAAAACTAAAACGCAAGGATGGCACACTGATCCCGGTAGATATACGCCTGCGCAAGTTTGAAAGCGAACAGGAACAAATGCTGGTGGTTTCCACCACCGATATCAGTGAACGTAAACTGGCTGAAGAAGAAAGATTACGCGCCAGCAAACTGGAATCAATCGGTATGCTGGCGGGCGGCATTGCCCATGACTTCAATAATCTGCTTGGCATTATTCTTGGCCACATCGACCTTGCCGCACACCGGCTGGATGCAAACAATCCAGTGAGAACGTCACTGCAAAAAGCGCGCATAGCGCTAACACGGGCCACTGATCTGACACAACAACTACTCACATTCTCCAAGGGCGGCGAACCAGTGCGCAAGGTGTACGATATCCGCGCCATTATTCAGGAGGCTATCGATTTCAGCACTCACGGCGCCAATATCACCACGCAACTGAACTGCTGCTGTGACAATACACTGGCTCTTGTCGACAAAGGTCAGATAAGCCAGGTTGCTCAAAACCTTGTCATTAACGCCAGACAAGCCATGCCGGATGGCGGCACACTCAACATTTCAGGCGCCAACATAATGGTCACCAATGAGCAGCCAGTTGCCGATTTGGCGCCTGGTCGTTACATAAAAATCCGGTTTACTGATACCGGCAGCGGCATACCGGAAGCGATAAAGACATCGATATTCGACCCCTACTTCACGACCAAGCAGGGCGGCAGCGGGCTGGGACTGGCGATAACCTACTCCATCCTCAAAAAGCACGGCGGTTATATCACCGCAGAAAACAATCCTGAAGGAGGCTCCTGCTTCACAATCTATCTGCCCGAAGCAACTCACCCGTCTGTCGAATACACCGAAACCTCACTTGACAACCATGACCAGCAAATGCGGGCTCGTATATTAATCATGGATGATGACACAATGATTCGGGAAGTCGCGCGCGCCATGCTCGTCGATGCCGGCTGTGAAGTTACCGAAGCGGAAGAAGGTGAAATGGCCGTACAGCTGTATCGTGAAGCTGCTGAAAATGGCAACAAGTTTGATCTGGTAATCATGGACTTAACCGTCATCAATGGCATGGGCGGCAAACAGGCCATGCAGCTCATCAGGCAATTTGATCCGAGCGCAAAAGCGCTGGTATCCAGTGGCTATTCCAACGACCCGGTGATGGCAAACTATAGCGAAAACGGTTTCTGTGGCGCTGTCAGCAAACCCTATACCCAACAAGAGCTGGAAACAGCCGTTCGCGAGGCGCTGGCGGGCTGTTAACGACATCAACCCTGCATGGGTTCTTGAACAACGGCTTAGACATATTGCTACGCGTTAACCACAGCAACATGTTGGCGATAAAACAGGAGTCGGCCGATAAGCCGGGTTCTGTCGTGGGCAATCATTCATCTGGGACATGCGTCGCCGCATGCCTCAAGCGACCTACCCGGGAACGGTGCGGACCACACCTGTCGTTCCCCTATTTGGTCTTGCTCCGGGCGGGGTTTACCCTGCCGTGAACTGTTGCCAGTCACGCGGTGCGCTCTTACCGCACCATTTCACCCTTACCACCGCTCTACAAATAGAACGGGGCGGTATATTTTCTGTTGCACTGGCCGTAGGCTTGCGCCCCCCAGGCGTTACCTGGCGCCCTGTCCTGTGGAGCCCGGACTTTCCTCCCTGCGCCAAGCGACGCAGAGCGATTGCCTGGCCGACTCCGCCGTTCAGTTTGCCATATTCACGCCTTGATAGCGAGTATCAGCTGTTGCTGTCAAACAGCAGGTGGTCGATGGACAGGTCATCGTGATTACGGCGGAACAGCCGCCCCAGCGTGCGATTGAGAAAATGATTACGCGGCAGAAAATTCAGCACCGATTTCCTGCGCTTGTCGATCAGCCCCCTGGCTTCTTTCAATTTGGCGTGGGAGGAGTCGATTTTGCAGCCGCGATGCAGGCAGTCCACCGCACGCTTGCGGTTGCCGCTATGCCATTCGGCAATGGCCAGGTTGAGAAACACGCGGCCATCCAGCACTTCCGAGCTGCCGGCGTCGCGACACAGCAGCAGCCCGCCCGGATTGCCGGTGAGCACCTGACACAAGCCGTAATAGGAAGTGACCCGATTGTAAAGCTCGTGCGCCTCGTCGATGCTTTTCAGGCATTCGCCAAACTCGCGTTCGGCGGCGCGATAATCGCCAGACTTGAGCGCGCTGATTCCGTTGTCGTAGGCTTGCTGATTCATCATCGCAGATACTACTGCGGTTAGGCTGGGCGGTCTAGCCCAAAACAAGGAATGTTTTCGCCATTCATGGCGGGGCTGTTATCATGGCGTTTTGTCACCCGAAGCACCGACATGCCCTGGCTACAGCTTTCAATTACAACCAGCAAACAGCACACGGAGCAGGCGGAAGCCGCGCTGCTGGAGCACGGCGCATGCTCGATTACCTATCGCGACGCTGACGATGTCCCCATTCTGGAGCCCGCGCCCGGCGAAACCCCGTTGTGGGAAAACAGCATCGTCACCGGCCTGTTTGAAAGCGGCGGTAACACCGACGCCCTGATCAGCCGGCTGCATGTCGCCATGGCCGATGCGGAACACACCATCAGCAGCGAACAGCTTGAAGACCAGAACTGGGAGCGCGCCTGGATGGCGCATTTCAAACCGATGCAGTTTGGCAAACATTTCTGGGTCGTGCCCAGCCATCACGATGTGGTGGACGCCAGCGCCGTCAATCTGCAACTCGACCCCGGCCTCGCCTTTGGCACCGGCGCCCATCCAACCACCGCGATGTGCCTGCAATGGCTGGGCGAACACCCGCTCGCCGGCAACAGCGTACTGGATTATGGCTGCGGCTCGGGCATACTAGCCATCGCCGCGCTGCTGCTGGGCGCAAACCGCGCCACCGGAACCGACATCGACCCGCAAGCGATTGAGGCCAGCCGCAGCAATGCCGAACTCAACCGGGTATCAGACAAACTGCAACTGGCGCTGGTGAAGGATTACCGGCCAACACAATACGATATTGTGCTGGCCAACATTCTCAGCGGCCCGCTGGCGCAGCTGGCGCCAACGCTGGCGCAAAATACGCGCAGTGGCGGCGATATTGTGCTGTCCGGCATTTTGCAGGAACAGGCTGACAGCGTGCGCGAAGCCTATGCGCCGTGGTTCGACATGGACGCCACCCGCACGCAGGAAGACTGGGTGATGCTGCACGGTTGCAGGAAACCCGATTAGCTTGCAAACTCGCCACGATGAAAACCCGATCGGAGTCTGAATGAAAACCGAGTGCCCGCACTGTCACACCATTTTTAACGTCAGCCAGCAACAACTGGAGTTGGCCGATGGCATGGTGCGCTGCGGTGTATGCCAGCAAATATTCAATGCGCTGGTGCAACCGGATTTGTTTCATGAAAACGAAAACCCGCCTGCCGACGATGCTGCTGATCTGAATGCTGATATAGCAACTGAAGCAACGCATGTCGAGAGTGAAGCAGACAGCTCTGAACTGACAGCACACAATACTGATACCGCTGACAAACAGCAAGACAACAACATTCTGTTTGATGGCAGCGAAGCGGCTTCTGTCGTGCCGGACGAGTTACGCGTTGAGGGTCATCGCCCCGGCGTGCTGTCCACCCTGATGTGGACGCTGGCTTCGTTGTTACTGGCCGTCACCCTGCTGTTGCAATTTGCCTGGCATCAACGTGAATACCTGGTTCGGCAACCGTGGTTGCAAACCTACATTACACAAGCCTGCCAGCATGTTGACTGCAGCCTGCTGCATCTGCGCGACCCTGGAAAAATTGAACTCAGCAGCCGCAATGTTTACACCCATCCAACCGAAAACAATGCATTGATGGTGTCGCTCACCCTGGTCAACAAGGCGCCCTACGCCCAGGCCTTCCCCGATATCCAGCTTGAATTTTCCGACGTGGTCGGCACGGTTATCGCCGCCCGCCGGCTGCGCCCGCAGGAATATCTCAACGCCGGCGCCGACAAGCCGCAACTGCTGTTGCCCAATAAACCTGTCACGCTGGCGCTGGAAATTGTCGACCCCGGCAAACAGGCGCTGACTTACGAATTCCGGTTTTTATAAGCAACCGCCAGAACCAACCGCTTATTGCTGACGTTTGAAACGCACTATGTGGCGACGCTGTTTTTTGTTGGGTCGACGCTCGCCATGATGCACCGCCTGATTCGCCAGTTTCTGCATTTCACGCAAGCGTTCACGTTCGGCGATACTGGCTTCGGTTTCCTCGTATAACTGCTGCGCTTCACTCACCGGCCGGCGTTTGTCGTGAATGCCGCGCACAATGACATCGAAATGCACATTACCGCGCTGGATGCCCAGCGCATCGCCCACCCGCACAGCGCGCGCAGGCTTGACGCGCTGACCATTGAGATGCACCTTGCCGCCGCTGACCGCTTCACTCGCCAGCGCGCGGGTTTTGAAAAACCGCGCCGCCCACAGCCACTTGTCGAGCCGGATAGAATCACTCATCAACTGATCTTATGTGTTGGCAACCGTCTAGAGCAAGGTGATAACAGCTGCCGCGCCCAGCAACCACCACCAGATACTGCTTTCCTCTTCAGACTGCTGCACGTCGGGTTCAACAACAATCACATCCTTGCCGATGGTTTTCGCAACCGGCTTTGAGCCCGGCAGTGGAATATATAGTGTATCGCCTTTGGCGACCGGTGTGTCATCGGCTTCGTTATACACATTCACCAATCCCTTGATCACTTTCAGATAGAGGCCATCATCACCGGTATCGGCGCTGCCATCACAGCCTTTTGACTGGAATACGCGCAAGGCGTAATCTGTGCCGCGCACGCCAACGCTGGCGACAGGCGTTTTCAGCTCGTACACATCTTCCGCCCATTTTCCGATTTCACCGGTGACCTTGCGCAGGCTGCCCTGCAAGAGGTTGAGGATACTGGTGCGGGCTTTGGACTGGAGACTGTATTTTTCTATCACCATGATGCTGAAACAGCGCAAATCCAGCAGCGCATTGTCCACCATGCGCAGCCGCAGGAAGCCGTTTTCGCCTGTTATCAGTTTGTCACCCAAAAACACCGGTTTACCGGCGAACAGTTTTCTTGTTATCCGATCAGCGCCTACCGCCACCACGCGCCCACGCGCGGCTACCACGACACCAACCTGTTTTTTCTTGCGCGCTACCAATGGCGCGTTTTCATCCCGGCTTGGCAGCGTGAGCCGGACTCCTGCTTTCATACGGCTTGCATCGCCATCGGGGAAGGCATGCGGGTTAAGCCGGATGATGTCCGCCTTTAAACGAGGCCAGCGGTTTTTTTCGCCCGGATACAATCGCCTTATGATATTGTGCAGGGTTTGTCCCGGCTGTACATAAAGGTATCGGATGTCGGTATCGTAGTCATCTTCTTGCAATGACCGGGCAAATGACTGGGCGGGAAGTGTTGCTGCTATCCCTGCGGCAAACACCAGCCCCAGCACAAAGGCTGTGATGTGGTGAAAGCGCGATTTTTTCATGGCGGGAGTATAGACACCCTTTCGGGCTTCACCGCAACTTTCCGATTAGTGGAGCACGCCAGAGGCCGGCTTTACTCAATCCGTAAAATTCAGATTCATGGCGTGTTCAATCAAGCCGCGGGTGGAGCTGTCGTAACAGCTCGCATCGCCCTTTTCGTGCAGACAGACATAAATATCATCCGCCAGTTGCTTGCCGTATTCCACACCCCACTGGTCGAAAGAATTGATGTTCCAGATAATGCCCTGCACAAACACCTTGTGTTCGTACATGGCCAGAATCGCGCCCATGGTGCGCGGGTCGAGTTTTTCGAAAATAATCGAGTTGGTCGGTTTGTTGCCTTCAAAAATCTTGTGCGGCAGCACCTCGCGAATCTTGTCTTCGTCCATGCCGGCTGCTTCCAGTTCAGCGCGGGCCTCGGCCTCGGTTTTGCCCTGCATCAATGCGCGGGTCTGGGCGAAAAAGTTGGACAGCAGAATACAGTGCTGCTCGCCCAGCGGATTGTTGCTTTGCGCCGGCGCCAGAAAATCCGCCGGCACCGGCTTGGTGCCCTGGTGCAGCAACTGGAAGAACGCATGCTGGCAGTTGCTGCCGGTCTCGCCCCAGATAATCGGGCCGGTGAGATAATCGACGCGATTGCCGTTGCGGTCGATGGTTTTGCCATTGCTTTCCATGTCGAGCTGCTGCAAATGCGCCGGCAGACGCCGCAGGTACTGGTTGTAGGCCATCACCGCATGGCTTTGCGCGTCATAAAAATTGTTGTACCAGATGCCGAGCAGCGCCAGGATGACCGGAATATTTTTTTCCAGCGGCGTGTTGGCGAAATGCAGATCCATCGCATGCGCGCCTTCCAGCATCGCCTCGAAACGCTCCATGCCAAGATACAGCACAATCGGCAGACCAATCGCCGACCACAAGGAATAGCGCCCGCCAACCCAGTCCCAGAATTCGAACATGTTCTCCGGCAAAATGCCAAAATCAGCCGCCGCCTGCTGGTTGGTGGTAACCGCGACAAAATGCCGCGCCACCGCTTTCTGGTTGCCGGTCAGTTTGACAAACCAGTCACGCGCGCTGTGCGCGTTGAGCATGGTTTCCTGCGTGGTAAAGGATTTGGACGAAATAATAAACAGGGTCGACTCCGGCTGTACGAATTTGAGAATTTCGGTGAGGTGAGTGGGGTCGACGTTGGACACAAAATGCACATTCATGCCGCGCTGGGCATAGGGTTTCATCGCATCACACACCACGTGCGGGCCGAGGTCGGAGCCGCCGATGCCGATATTGACCACATCGGTAATCAGGTGGCCGCTGTAGCCGCGATAGTGGCCGCCGCGCACGCGCTCGGAAAAATAGCGAATCTGCTCCAGCACACGGTTGACCTTGGGCATTACATTTTCGCCATCGACCATCACCGGGGTGTTGCTGCGATTGCGCAGCGCAGTGTGCAACGCAGGGCGAAACTCGGAAATATTGATAGGTTCGCCGCTCATCATGCGGTCGCGCCATTGCTCCACCTCGCGCTCGCGGGCAAGATTGACCAGTAACTCGAAGGTTTTATCGGTGATGCGGTTTTTGGAGAAATCCAGCAGGATGTCGTCCATTTTTGTGCTGAACTTCTGGAAACGTCGCTCATCTTGCGCAAACAGGTCGCGCATGTGCACATTTTTTACTTCGTCAAAATGCGCCTGCAAGGCTTTCCAGGCGGGACTTTCCGTTAATTGTGACATAGCAACCGCATTGTTATTGTGATTTCCATAGGTTAGCGCATATTCGGGCTTTCACCAGCAAAAAGCCGCCATCAGAATCGAGCGAAAAAATCAGCTATAATACCGCGCCTTTCGCAAGCCGCCGGACAAACCGACACGATGAATTCAGCCGACACTCCCGACACCCTCCCCGCCAAAACCGGCGCGGGTCTGCTCAGCAGCGAAAGCGTCGACAAGCAACTGCGCGCGCGGGTAAAACTGTTCGGCAACCTGCTGGGCGGCATTCTGCTGAAACACGCCGGCGCGCAAGTATACGATGCTGTCGAGAAGCTGAGAACCGGTTTCATCCAACTGCACAAAAAGGATAACCCGAAAAAACGCGAGCGCCTGATGGCGCTGATCGACTCGCTCGACCCACAAACCCTGACCCAGGTGGTGCGCGCATTCAGCACCTATTTCAGCCTGGTCAACATTGCCGAGGAAGCCTCGCAGTTGCAGCAGCGCCGCCGCATCATGCGTCACCGCAACAAGCAGGACATGTGGCGCGGCTCGTTCGACACCACGCTGGATGAACTGATTGACATGGGCGCCAGCGCGGAGCAATTACAGCAGTTGCTGGACAAGCTGGCCTACATTCCGGTGATTACCGCGCACCCCACCGAAGCCAAGCGCCGCAGCATCATGTATGCCCTGCGCCGGATTTTTCTGGTCAACGAAAAACTGAACGATACGCGGCTGGACAAGGCCAGCAAGCAGGCCATTCTGGATGAACTGGAAACCCAGATTCAGATGCTGTGGCGCACCGACGAAGTGCGCGAAGCCCGCCCGCAAGTGCGCGATGAAATCAAGAACGGTCTGTATTATTTCAAGGAAAGCCTGTTCGAAGCCGTGCCGGTGATTTACGCCAATCTGGAAGCGCGCATCCGCGACCACTTTCCCGATGACGACATCCGCGTGCCCAGCTTTCTGCATTTCGGCTCCTGGATTGGCGGCGACCGCGACGGCAACCCCAACGTCAAACCCGAAACCACCGAAATGGCGCTGCGTTTGCAATCGCAGACGGCGCTGGAAGAATACGTGCGCCGCCTTACCCGCATCTTTACCCAGCTGACGCATTCGAGTCAGTTGTGCACGCCCAGCAAGGAATTCATGGAAAGCCTCAACCAGGACGAGAACATGCGCTTCGAGGTGTTCACCACCAAGGCCACGGTATACAGTCAGGCGCCATATCGCCGCAAGATTGCCTACATGCGCTATCGTCTGCAGCAAAATCTGGATCGCACGCGCGCGCTGCTCAAGGAGCAAACGATTGAACCGCAGCAGTTCAACTATGCCTATCCATCTGAAAAGGAGTTTTTGCAGGATCTGTATCTGATTCGCGACTCACTCATCAGCCACGGTGATAAAAACGTGGCCGACCTGGTGCTGACCGACCTGATTCGTCTGGTGGAATCGTTTGGTTTTTATCTGATGTACCTCGATATTCGCCAGGAATCCACGCGCCACACCGACGCGGTTGCCGAGATTCTCAAACAAATGGATTACAAGCTCGATTACCATGCCCTGAGCGAAAGCGAGCGCTTGCAACTGCTGGCGGATTACATCGCCAACCCCAACACCGAATTCGAACTCGACATTACCTCGCTGAGCGAGCTGCATCGTGAAACCATGCAGGTGTTCGCCACCATGGCCCGCATGTACGATGAAATCAGCCCGGATGCGTTTGGCAACTACGTCATTTCAATGACCCATCAGGCCAGTCATATCATGGAAGTGATGTGGCTGGCGTCGCTGGTTGGCCTCGCCGGCAAGCAGGATGATGACTGGTTCTGCAAGATTCGCATTTCCCCGCTGTTTGAAACCATTGAAGACCTCAATCATATTGAAAGCGTGCTGTCCGCGCTGTTCAATAACCCGATTTACAAAACCCTGCTGCAGGCGTCCGGCAACCAGCAGGAGGTGATGCTGGGCTATTCCGACTCGTGCAAGGATGGCGGCATTCTCGCTTCCAGCTGGCAACTGTTCGAAGCGCAGATGAAAGTGATTAAACTGGCTGACGCCTGCGGCGTGGAATGCCGCCTGTTCCATGGCCGCGGCGGCACCATCGGTCGCGGCGGCGGCCCGACTCACGAATCCATCCTCGCGCAGCCTGAAGGCACGGTGCACGGCGAAATCAAATTCACCGAACAGGGCGAAGTACTGTCCAACAAATACAGCAACCCGGAAACCGCGGTTTACGAACTCACTCTCGGCATCACCGGCCTGATGCTGGCCAGCCGTTATCAGGTGCTGCCGGGCGACACCACCACCACGCCGGAGCGCATGCGCATCATGCGTGAAATCATGGCGGCGGGGGAAGACGCCTACCGCGACCTTACCGAGCGCACCGAAGGTTTCCTCGACTATTTCTACGAAGCCACGCCGATCAGCGAAATCGCGTTGATGAACATCGGTTCGCGGCCATCGCATCGCAAAAAAGGCGACCGCTCCAAATCTTCGGTGCGCGCCATTGGCTGGGTATTCGGCTGGGCGCAGGCGCGCCACACCCTGCCCGCCTGGTATGGCATTGGCGCGGCGCTGGAAAACTGGATTGACGGCAAACAGGAGCGGCTGGAAACACTGCAGGAACTGTATCGCGACTGGCCCTATTTCCGCGCGCTGCTTAGCAACACCGAAATGGCGTTGTACAAGGCCGACATGACCACGGCGCGCGAATACGCCGAGCTGTGCGAATCCCAGGAAACCGCGATGCGCGTGTTCAGCAAAATCAAAACCGAGCACGACAAAACCCGCGACCTGACGCTGAAAATCGCCAAGATGAACACCCTGCTCGACGATATTCCGCCGCTGGCATTGTCGCTGATGCGGCGCGACCCGTACCTCGACCCGTTGAATCACATTCAAATCAAACTGCTGAAGCGTTACCGCAACGAATCACTCAGCGAAGAAGAACGCGAAACCTGGCTCGACCCCCTGTTGCGTTCGATAAACGCCATAGCGGCGGGCATGCGCAATACGGGCTAATACACAGGTTTGCCTTAGCGCAAGGCTGTCTTGCATTGCGGGTCGAAACCTGTCACTGCAACTACGATTTTACACACATTCAGGGTTAACCTGCCCTATAATTAAGGAAGCCCTGATTAATTCATCCATGAATAATCAGAGCACGAAAACGGTAAAATGCGATTTCACCTTTTTCTTCATTTTCAACAGCTTAACAGCTGTTGAAAATGGCGGCACATCCATGTGCCGCGGAAGCTCTGAATAAATCAGAGCTTCCTTAAATAGCTGCCAGCCGGTTGCCGCTATTCCCTACATCTGCGCAAAAAAAATGATAACTGACGAAGACGCTAAACAATTAACCAACACACTGCTGAACCAATACATCCAGCAAACTCAGCCTGATGAGGTTCTACCAAATCAGATATACCGGGGCGTATCCGCTTATAGCTGGAAAAACCAACACAAAGGCGCTTGCCATCGCCATAAACACATGTTTAACAAGTACAACGCTATCCCGGGGTACTGTTTCAATTGCTTCAAAATAACAATACAACCAGACAATGTTATCCAGCTTATCAAGCTGATGATGATATTTAACCAGATCGAGCTAAGAGACGATAACACACGAAAATGCTTCACTGAATGCCGGGATAACATCGCCGGCACATATGGCGGGCTGATTTACTGCATGGACTTGCAAGATGCGCTGGGATTGAAAGATGATATCGCTGAAATCGTCAAAGCTGAAATATCCTCAGACATTACCGTAGGGCTTAAACGCGGCTGCACCGAATACAATATCGCTTACCCCAGCTACGCGCAAGTAGAACACGGGCACACTCTCATGTGCTACAGACAGGAGTGGAAACCCTTCGAAGAAATGACTGATAATGAGTTTCAGGCAAGTGGCGCCAGTGGTGACAACCGCGCCACAATACCAAGAGGGTACACCGCGAATGACGCCAAAGCGCTTTTGTCCTGGCTGATGTATGCAGCAACCATAGGCGATACCAGCTATCTGAAACTGACAGATAACCAGCCACTACCACCATTGAGCAACATCAGGCGCACCGCGTTCTCACGCTAGAATACTGTGCGTATCAGGCGCCACACGGCAATCAACTAATCATGTCACTCACAGACAATCATGATGACAAGCAAGTCCTGCTGCTGTTAAACAATGCTATACAGCAGTCACAGGCAGGCGAAACACAATCTGCACAAGCCACATACAACAAGTTACAACATTGCAATTCAGAAAACGCACAAGTTTTGGCCTGTCTCGGCATGCTGGCTTTGACACTCGGCCATGCAACTGACGCAATCCACATTTTTCAACGCATTCTGAATCTGCACCCCGAACAAACCATACATCATTATTCGCTCGCGATTGCGTATTATAATGCCGGCAAAACTGAACAAGCTGAGCAATCTTTGCAAAAGCTCATCCAGCTCACTCCAGATGACCCGGCGCCTTATGCTCGCCTTGGCCTGATCAAATACAACGCAGGCTATGACAAGCAGGCTGTAGAATATTTGAGTAAAGCCGTCACACTCAACCCGAATGACGTCACACCATACTTTGAGCTGGTAATCGCACTAAGAAATCTCAACCAGCACGAGCAAGCATTGCAATTAGCTAAACGCGCTGTGCAGCTAAAACCCGACGCAGCGAATCTCGCCAACCTTGGGCGAACCTGGTTTGAGCTTGGCGAACTGGCTGAAGCAGAAAAGTGTTTTCATCAGGCAATTGAAGCCAACCCGTTATATGGCATCTCGTACTATGACCTGTCAAATTTGCGCAAATATACCGAGGCTGACACAGGTTTCATTAACCGGACCGAGGCGGCATTGTTACACAACCTGCCGGCTCTGGAACAATCTCACATACATTTTGCGCTTGGAAAAATGCATGATGACCTCGGCAACTGGGATACAGCATTTCACCACTACAAACTGGGAAACACGCTGACAAAGCCAGCCTGCGAACCGCAGGAAGCCTACCGGTATTTCAAACATGCCAGAAAAATCTATTCAAGCAAGCGCCTGCAAGCGCTACAGGGACACGGATCGGATTCGGAGACGCCTGTTTTTGTAGTCGGCATGCCCCGCTCAGGAACCACCTTGATTGAGCAAATTATCGCCAGCCACCCGCAAGCAGCAGGCGCGGGTGAATTACCTACCATTGCTGATATAGACAGGCAGTTGCACCCCAAGGCCAACCTTGAAGGCCAACATGGAGATACCCCTCTTGATGCCGGCGATTTACTGCAGCAGGCAGATATCTATATGCAGCGCCTGAGAGAAGCGAGTACATCAGCCTTGCGCATTGTAGACAAAATGCCCGCCAATTTTTTACGACTGGGCTTGATACACCTGCTGTTTCCCAAAGCTCGCATCATACATATTGAGCGCGACCCGCTGGACACATGCTTGTCCTGCTATTTTCAGGCTTTCCGCCATGTAGGGATGTCATACGACCTTGAATGGATTGCACGATACTATAACTTTTACCGAAAAGTCATGGACTATTGGCAACAGGTTCTTCCGACCAGCACCATCAGGACGGTAAGCTATGATGACCTCGTCAGATACCCTGCTGACAATATTCCTGCAGTAATTGATGCAGCCGGCTTACCCTGGCGTGAAGATTGTCTTGCGTTTCATAATAACACTCGCACGATCAGTACAACCAGCATCTGGCAGGCGCGGCAGCCCATCTACACCAGCTCCAGTAAACGCTGGCATTCCTATGCAAAATATCTTGGCCCGCTGGCAACCAGCATCAGACAGCACCTTGATGAAGACGCAGTCAGTTACCTCAAAGATGCGGGAATAAAATTGCGCAAACCCTGGAAAACCGGGCTACTCAGCCGAATAAAGCCGCCCCCGATTTCACCATGAGAAATAAACGCTGAATGACCGCTTACCTTGCAGCCAGCTCTGTCAGAGGCTGTACGTCAGATGTGTAATCAGACAGCGACAACTCGTCGGACTGCAATCGCTGTTTATAAATCATCGCATACACCAGCACCGAAGTGACATAGTCGCGTGTTTCGCGGAACGGGATGGTTTCTATCCAGATGTCCGCCGGCAACGATTCTTCCGGCAGCCATTTTTTGACGCGATGCGGCCCGGCGTTATAGGCCGCCAGCGCCGCAGCATAATTGCCATCAAATTTTTTCAGCAGATATTGATAATACCAGGCGCCGAATTTCAGGTTGTTGTCCGGTTCCAGCAATGCTTTCACACCATGCCAGCGCTCCCCCATCTGGCGCGCGACATAGCGGGCGGTTTTCGGCATCAGCTGCATCAAACCGCGCGCGCCCACTGGTGAGCGCGCCAGTTTATTGAACGCGCTTTCACGGCGGGTGATGCCAAACAGAATGGCCGGCTCCAGATCATGCACCAGAGCGTGCTTGTGAATTTCCTCCGTATAGCCCAGCGGAAAACGCAGCTCCACATCGTCCCAGTATTCCACCCTGGCGATGGTGAAAATCGCCACATCATGCCAGCGCCATTGATGCGCCAGCTTGGCCGCCGCCGGTATCTGGCTGCGGTCCAGTTGTCTGATGGCGTGCCACCACTCTTGCCTCGCCAGTTCTTCCCTGTCCAGCGCCAGCAGTTCGCGCGCCGCCTGCACGCCTTGCAGCCTGCGCACAGCGGCAAGCTGTTGCGGCAGAATATCCAGCGGCCTGTCTGCCAGTTGATAGCGCCGACCCAGTTTGTCCGCCGCCAGATAAGCGTAAAAATCCCGCTTCACAGACAGTTCAGCGTACAAACTGTCCGCCAACTCATCTTCACCGGTTTCTTCATAGGCGCGCGCCAGCCAGTATTGCCATTTCTCCTGCTGCTTTTGTTCCTTACTGAGATCACCAATCGCCTCAATCACACGCTCCCAGTCCTGTTCCGCCAACGCCACGCGTATGCGCCATGTCTTGCTGCGGTAATCCGCATCAGGCAACGCCCCGAGCCGCTGGTAGGCGTCCGGGTGATGCTCATAAGCCAGCTTCATTGCCAGCCGGGTTTCTGTGTTGTTGCGTTGCACGGTCGTCAAATCAAAACGCTGTCGATTAGCATCCCACCATTCGACAGCACGTTGCACATCGCGGCTCGCCAGACGTTTGACAGCATGCACAAATATCGCCGGCGCCTGCGCAATATCATCGTGTTTTAATAACTCAGGAAGATAGCGCGCAGGATTGCGATGTAACTTCAACCATAATAAAGCAGTGCGTTGCTGCGATGGCGGCATCAGCTTATTGACATACTTCGCCAGCCGGATATTATGATTTTGCATGGCCGCCTGGAATCGCTTCCACAGCAACACCGTTGTGAACAGGGAAGATTTTTTCAGCTGCGCAAACAGCGGGTCACAGGCCTTGGGCTGTGACTTGCCAACAGCCCACAATGTCGCGGCGCCAGCCATCGCCTCATCATATTGTCCGGTATGGAATTGCGCACGGCGGAAATAACATTGCAGGCGCGTATCCCCGCCACCACGATAGTATTCAAGGAAGACGTCCCAGTTTTTGTTTCTGGCAAGATGATACAACCACCGGCTTCTCAACAAAGGAGCATAACGCGACGCCTGATGCTGTTGCAGGAACTGCTTCACCTGCTTCGCATCATCAAGGTTTTGTTTCAACCACTGGTATTGCAAATACGGGTACAACGGATAGTTCTGCAGCTGTTTCGCAAGACTGCGATAGGCAAGTTCATTCCGCTCTTCAACCGCCTGCTCGGCCTGCAAAAAAAGTTGCCGCAATTCGTCGCGTTGCTCTGCCGAAAGCATGAGGCTGGCATCGCCGATCTCACCCTGCCCGGCATGCTGCTGAGCGGGCGTGGGTGATGGCGAATGCACAATCACATCCGCCAGCGAGCCGGCATGGCGGTTGAGAAAAGTCTCAATCGACTCGGCATTGTCCATCGCATTGGCGGGAGCAGCGATAGCCGTAACCGAATGACTGACAACAATAGCCGTGCTGTCACTCAACAACACTGGCGCGCGCAACAGGCAGCCGGCCAGCAAAGACAGCAGCAACAAGCGTTTCCGAATCATCAGTTTAAACCACGCATCTGCGATTCCCTGTCGCCAGGAAGTTGAATGACAATTTTCAGCACAGAAGCAAGACAAGCCCTTAAAAATAAAGGACTTAACTGATAGTACACCAAATAAACAACAATTCAATTAAATGCGTGGTTTGTCTGTTTGGATTTAACAAAGCGAGTGTTGGAATAGCATTGACTTGGTATACGGTTACAGCTTCGCTCTGCCTGGTGTTGAGAATGATGTTTGCCTGTGGTGTTCGCTACGGCGATCACGGGTGATTTCCTGCACGCTAGTTAAGGGTGAAATGTTACCGGCGCGGAGGGCGGCGTGGCGGTTATCGAGAGAACAGCAACAGCCCCCCATTCGTAACCCTCGAATATTGGATACCTTCCAAACGTGTTAGACTGACCCAACCTCTTGCACCTCAGTCATACATCGCCATCAATCATAAGCTTGCCAAGAATTATATTTCCGGCTTTTATTGCTTCATCCCAGCTCTCTGCGGGCGCCTCAAACACCAATATATATATTGTTCCGGTGCGCTTGTTACTGATAACAAGGTGATGCGTATTATAGTCGCCCAACCTGGCATCTTTGTTACGGGTCACTACACCATAAGACTGAAATGACCCCATACTCCGCTCCCACATATCCTTGATTATCTCGCCATGCCTGGAAGCTTTCATAATGTATGACGCGGCATAATCTGACACATCCATTTTTTTGCTGGATGACACATCATGAATAACGTTTACGGTCAGTCCAGTTGTAAAATACCCTTCCTTATCGATATTTTCTGCAGTAATGAAATATGCCTGCGTGTTACCACGCTTTACTCTCTTGAAATACCATTTTTCCGGCTTTAAAAACGCGCCTTTGATTTCGTCCGCACTTACCCAAGTAAAACCAGCTGGCGGCTGCGGCAAATCCAATGCAGGCAGCGGACCAGAAAACAACAGCATCAGCAATGCCACACATATGTTTCTTATTTCCATTCGACTTCCCATACATCTTTTAATTTTCGATATAGCCGGAATTTACCAACTGTTCATGGATACCGAGAAGCCGGCTTTTACTGGAATCGCCATATAACGATACCCTTACGAGATAGTTTGTATGTGGACTCACACCGTGCACAACCGGTGAGTCAAGCCGGTAAGTTTGCGCATTCTTGATAAAATCCAGTGCTTTCATATCTGATACATTGCAATTCACCAAATACGGCGAAGCACCGTCTGGGTTTTCAAATGTAACCTCTACATAATTATCGGGTGAAAGTTTCTTGAGAGCCATAATTGTGATGCCATAATGATAAAGCACACCGCTCTTTTGCATGGTCCCGACGAAACCGTTACTCAGTGTTTTAAAATATTCACTAGTCTCAAGGGTTGGTGTCGTTAATCCTGCGCAAGCTGCCAGAAAAAACACACCGCACAAAACCAAATAACGAATCAATCTAAAATAACGCATTTCAACTCCATTATCACTACTGTTCATATATTCAGCCTCAAGCACCTGCCCCCAGTTTAAGGAAACTCTGATTTATTCAGAGTTTCCGCGGCACATGGATGCGCCGCCATTTTCAGCAACTGATAAGCTGTTAAAAATGAAGAAAAAGGTAAAATCGAATTTCACCCTTTTCGTACCCTGATAAATCATGGATGAATTATTCAGAGCTTCCTTAATATTCATATTGATAGAGCCGTGTTTATCCACCACCAACCAGCCTGATATACCAACATTCAGAAGACTTAAACCACCTGACCTGTGAACGACATACAGCCTCAAAGATTAATCAGATCTGATGATTCTCGCTCCTTCCACAATCGCACGCTGTTTTCCCTCTTGGTAAACCAGGTCATTCTCGTAGCCGCATTGTTTCAAGTGATCTGTCACCCAGGTGTAGGGCCGGTATTTTTTATACCTCAGTTGCTTGCTGAACCATTTGAGGCTGTTGGCGCATAGCGCCTGTTTATAATCGGCAACCGCTTCTTCACTGTAGTCACAAACACGCATAGTTTCCTCCAGCCGCTCCATGTTATAACCAAGCTTGCGGTGCGTCAGGATGTAGTTTTGTTTGAGCGCATCGCTGTGCTTTTCCAGCGCGTCACAGCGGCGTTGTTTGGCGTCGTTGTAGCCGCAGTCGAGCATGTTGTTCATAAAGGCATTATTCATTGCACCAGGTTTGGTTGTAAGCTCGTCCAGATATCTCTCGTAAGATTCTTCACAGTGCTTACGCATGGCTTCCTTGTTTTTTTGCACCCGTTGGTTGTACTGCTCGTCTGTCAGCTCCTTGACTTTGAGACTGGCGAATACCGGGCCGAGGATGTCTTTTTTCAGATCGATGTCGGGGTAGACGGGTTTACCCTGACTGAAATGACGCGCTGCAGTTATTATAATCGGGTGGTATTGATGCTTACTGTTGGGCCAGCACGCATATTTAAGATAACGCAACACTTTACGCTTGGTCGCGTCATTAAAGGGGCTGGTTGGTACTGAAAACCACTTGCCACGCTCTACTCGCCAGCAGTCCATTTGATTTTTATTCACTTTATCGTAATTAAGAAAAAACTCACCGTTTTCCATTTTGTCACGAACTGCTCTTTTCTCATCTATTTCATTATCTTTTTGCTCCTTCTCGTACCATTCTTCTGGCGTTATCGCTCGCTTCATACCAAGATTGGATATATCCGTCTTTACTTCCATGCTAATCAAAAAAATAGTAGAAGCCGTGTTGTTGTCTACAGCAGTTCCCATCGCTATTACCTCCCAAATCCCTTTCTCTGCCATATTGAACACTTGCACGGCCATACAATGTGAAAGGCTCTTCCAGAATGACCCTATCCTGAAAGAAACATACCCCAGGTCAATTGGCGCATCCGCGTCAACATCACAGACCGTTTGCGGTTTGACAGAACTCACGTAACCGCACGATACCAGCCCAAAAGTGCAAACCAGCATCACAATAATAATTTTTTTCATTCTTCCTCATCCTGAGCTTGATATTCGATAACAGTCGATTCAATATAACCTTCACTGCTGCGATAAGCATCCAGGGCAGGAATATTACGACCGCCACATATGGCTCCACGACATAGATAATTACTATGTGGGCTTTCGCTTTCTGAAAACAAACTCCCTAGCGAGAACACACTACTCCAGAACCCGCTATTGTCACCGTAATTGTAATTACCGCCCAACAACTCTGATATAGAATCGACCACAACCGTCCCCGCTAAGCCAGTCCTGTTTGTCCTGTTGGTTTGAAAGACAACTCGTCGCTCCCCACTTATTGCATCTTCCAGGCTAAAGCCCGCCTGCGTCATTGTTTCATAAAACACCTGACTGTCCATTGGCGCACCCGAAAACAATACGGTGCCGGTGGTGATGTTACCTTTATTGCTGAAATCCAGTCCATCGATTGCGCGTAAGTTTAACAGCCCACCCTGGCTGTGGGCGACGATATTGAATGAAATATTCTTGTCTATGTTTTTGCTGTAGAACTGGTTCAAATCGCGCGCGTTGCCGCTGGGCAGCCAGTCCCCAATAAAATAATCCCAGGCTGATTCGAAAACATCACCCACAACGCCGTGCGTGGGATTGTAAGCCAGCACAAATTCTTCCGAGTTGCTTTGCATGGCGGCGTTGCGAACGGCTTCCTCAAATGTGTTGAGCATGCCGTTGGTGGATACGGTTTCACCCTGATTGAGCAAGGCGACTTCCGTATCCTGCTCTATTTGCGCCAACTGCACTTCACTCGTTTTCGGGTCGTTTTCTAGCTGCACTTTGATACGCCGGAACTGCTGGTCGCCTACAGCAAGCGCCGCGACCTGCGATGCGGTGCCGCCGTGGTTGTCGACCGTTGGCGCCAATCCGAACGTGACGGTACCCATCAGGTTGGTGGCGTCCACCATGCCGCTCGCCAGGCTGGCCATGATACTTTCAAACGGGGTGTCCGCCTCCTGTGCGGCAAGATCGCCAGCCTTGCCCATGAACTGGTACATTTCCAGAGAACCGATAGCGTAGTTATCCAGACCCTGCAGCCAGCTGGCGGCGGTTTGTCCCGGGTTTTGAACAGCATTGATAGCACTGTCGCTGGCGTAGATTTGGGTGTCGCTACTCTCATCGCGGGTGATTTGTTGCGCCTGGTCAAGGTCACGGTTGATGCCTGCGACGCTGCTGGCGTCACCTGGCTGATCATCGCGCACAATCATGCTGCCACCACCGAGGGTGGCGCGGTTTATCTGGGCGCGGTCGATGGTGCTGCGGTTACCGGACACGGTGACACCTGTACCACCTGATGACTGACCGGACGCAACCGGCAAGCCGGTATCGCGATTATTCTGTTGTTGTATTGCTCCAGCTGTCTGGCTATCACTGCTGCTGATGCCCACATTGAGGTAGGACCTGCGTTCCTGTTCGATGTCACTGATATCGCTGTATCCGAAACTGCCGGTTTCCATTTCCATGTTACCGGTCTGGCTGGCTAGTACTGCACCATCAAGCTGGGTGTGACCGGCAACACTTCCCTCCAGCCGGTCTCTTGCTATCAATGCAGTCTGCTGGTTGACCCAGGCTTTGCTCCCTGAGGTGCTTCCCTTGCCGACGGATGCCGACACTGACGCCCCTGCTCCACCGACCACCCGCGCACTGATATCCTGTTGCTCACCACTGACATTGCCGGTGTCCTGCACCGATGCGATGGTCAAATCACCACCGATATCCAGTGCGACCTGCTCCGCTTCGGCATTGGCGCCTTTCAGGGTGGTATCGCCACCGCTGATAATGGTAAGCCGGTTACCTGTTGTGACCTGGCTGTTGCGGTATTCCACCCCGGTGCGTTCCAGCCGGTTGCGTCCGGCGTTGCCACTAACATAAACCCCCACTGCTGCGCCACCGGAACCGCTTCCGGTCACCACTATTCCGGTACCGGCGCCACCACTGTTCCCCTTCTGGTTGAGCGATGACTCTACGGCAGCGGCGTGAATCAGTACATCATTACCAGCATCAAATGTCGTATCATTTTCCACATTGATGTCACTGCTGCTAACACGAATGTCGGTACGCGCAGTGAATTGAGCATTACGCCCTGCGGATAGCAAACTTGACTGCGTTGTCGCACCACTTACGGTGCTTTGTTGACGATTAAAGCTGGTCATTACACCGACGCTGGCGGAGCCACGTTGACCGGTCATTGTTGCACCATCCTGGTCGAAGCGGCTGCGGGCGCTCTGGCTGCTTACGGTTTGCTCGGCGCGAATATCAATATTTTCCGCATCGAGATTGATATCAAGATCAGCAATAACCGCACTGGCGGCGATATCGATATCTTTCCCGGCATTCAGATTTACGCTGCCGCCAGCTTGTACACTGGATCCGCGCACCTTATCGGTAGTAGTGGTCTGGCTGCTTCGCGATGTGGTGGTGCCTGCAAACAGATTGGCTGAGGGCCCGGAGACAAAATTATTGACGCTGTCCACCGCTTGCAAGGTTGAGGAAACCCGGCTGATCGCATTGTCCCCCTCCCCCGCATTGCGAACCGCTTCTCGCGCACTGGCATAGTCATACACAAAGCTGCTGCTCAGACCATCGCGCCGCAACACCTCGTCAGACTGTTGCTGTTGCGTCACCGTTGTCACATCAAGACGGATATTGCCTGCGGCAGTGTAATTGATGCCATTCAATGCCGCCACATCACTGCCGGATTGTGTAATATCGCCACCTGCCTTGATTGTTATATCATTTCCCGCCTGCAAACCCGTCGCCATGATACTGGTGCTGTCTGTCCGGCCTGTTACGGTCAACTGTTCACGGCCAGCAAATGCATCGACACTGTTACTGCTGCTTTTTACCTCTACGCCAACACGCTCACGGGTGTTTTGTTCCCTGTCTTGCTGGCTATTGAGTGCTGCCAGCATGTTTACATCGCGACCGGCATCCAGCTTGATGTCATTGGCGGCTGACAGGCCCGAACCCGATATCGTGATGTCAGCCGCTGCACGCAAACTAATATCTTCTCTCGCCTGCAAACTCGACCCGATTGTGTTCGTGGTGGTTTTCCAGTTCTTGTTCGTCGTTTTTTCCGAAAAACTCAGAAAGTTGTCGTCGAGGCTCAGCTTGATGCTGCGCTTATACTTTTTGTCAAATGTGGCTGTGACTTCCTTATCGCCAATAATGTTCACACTGGCGCGCCCCTCGCTTTGGGCGGCGGCGCGTTCGGCTTCACTCATGCCGAAGGTGGCGTCGGCGGTGATGTTGTTGGCGTCGATTTTGCCGGCGACGACGTTGATGTCGCCTTTGGACAGCAGCACGGTGTCGCCACCGGTGTTGAGTTCGGCGTGGCCGAGGCGGGCCTTGTCGATGACACTGGTGCTGCCGCTGCGGGTCAGGCCTGCGAAGCCTCTTTTACGGGTTTGGTTGCGGTTGTAGCTGTATTCGATACCGGAGAGGATGTTGACGCCGTCTTCGCCATAGATGATGGCGTTGCCACCGGTGTTGACTTTGGCGCCTTCCAGTTTGACATGGCCGCTTTTTTTGCCGACCAGTTCGCCCTGTTCACCCATTTCGACGTTGACCAGCAGGTGGCCACCGGCGTTGATTTCGGTCGCTTTCAGTGTGGTGTCGTCGGTTTCACGGATGGTGGTTTTGCGGCGGCCGAAGCTGCGTTTGCGGGTGTGTTGGTAGTAGGTGTATGTCTGGTCATTCACACCGCCGAGGTCGATGTCGCCGGTGGCGTTGAGGATGACATTGCCATCGCCGTTGTCGTCACCGGCGGCATTGAAGCGGGCGCCCTGGGTACTCAGCCTGCCCTGGCCGCTGGCTTTGTCGCCGGTGGCGTCGATCAGGATGTTGTCGCCGGCGTCGAGGGTGACCACGCGGTTACTGATGGTTTTGCTGTTGTCGACGGTGCGGCCGATGCGTGAGTTGCTGGCGTCGGTGAGTTTGCGCGCATTGAGTTGTACATTGCGGCCGCTGAGCATGATGTTGCGTTCGCTTTGCAGCCCGGTGGCGGAGAGAATGACATCGCCCTGCTCGCTGCTGAGGCTTAAATTGCCGGCTGATTGCAGGTTGCCGGTGACGGTGTAGTCGCGGCTGGCGTCGCCGGTTTGTGTCTGCGCGGTAATCTGCGTGTAGTCTTCACTGTCATCGTCATACAACTTGCGTGTGGTGTAACGAACTGTGGTGCCTTTTTCCCGCCAGCTGATGTCCTTGAATACAATGCCCTGTTTGGCGCTGGCGTATATACCGCCGCGCTCGGCGTTGCCCTGTGAATCCAGCAGCAGATTGCCTTCGCTGTCGTAGATGGCTTCGTTGCCGCCTGCCTGGTAGCGGCCGGCGATGTCGGTGATTTTGCCGCTGGCGTTGAGGATGATGTTGTCACCGGCGGTGATGCGGCCGGTATCGAGCGCCTGTTGCCGGCCGGTTGTGGTGGTGACATCGCGCACGGTATTCCAGGCGTTGGCGCTCACGGTCTGGCTGGTGAGGGTATCGCCCAGTTCACGGGTAAGCCGTTCGTTGCGGATATTGGCGGCGCCGATGCTGATGCTGTTGCCGGCCCGCAGATTGCCGGTGTTGCTGTAGTCGCCACCGGCCTCGATTTGCATCTGCGTTCCGGCTTCGACCACGCCGGTCAGCAGTTCAGCATTGTTTTGCTGACTGAGGTTGCTGATATTGCCTTCGGCCTGCTGGTAAACCTCGCCACCGGCGCGCATCACACCCGCCATATTGCCGATGCCGCCGCCGGCGATTTGCACCAGGTTGTTGCCGGCTTCAATGTTGCCGGTCTGCACGGCGATGGCGTCGCTCGCGTATTCATTCGTGGTCGTCTGTACGCTGGTATCTGTTGCCCGTCCCCATGATGTGGCTTGCGTCTGTTCCACCCGGGTGGTCGTGCGGCTGCGTGAACGGGTGTAGCTGGTCATGATGATGTCGTTGTTGATGCTGCCCTCAGCCTGCTGGTAAATGTCTCCGACACTTCGGATGCTGCCGGTGTTGCTGATATCACCGCCGGCAATCTGGGTGAGACCGCCAGCGCCGGCAGTGACTTCGGCCAAATCGCTTTCCACACGCTGGCTGCTGCTGACGACGGTGGTTGTGGTGGTGGTTTGCACATCGGTGTAATCGTTCCAGCCTGCATCGGGGTCGTCGTCCTCAATGCGTTGTGTGTCGGTGTGGGTGAAACGGCGGGTTGTTTCGCCATTGTCGACCACTGCCTGCACGCTGCGGTTGATGATGTGGCCGCCCGCCTGCATAAAGCCGCTGTTGGCGGCGATGATGCGGCTGGCGGTGTTGATGATGTCGCCGGCTTCGGCAATCAGCGAGACATCGCCAGTGACAGCGCCTGAAGCTTCGTCGGTTGTCGGCGCCCCGCCCTGCAGGATGGCGTAATCGAGATTGATGCTGTTGTTCGCGCGCACCAGCAGGGACTGGCCGGCTTGGAGTTCTGTGCGCTCACTGTTCCGCTCTGATTCGCCAATCTGGATACTGTCAGCTTCCAGACTCAACACGCTTGCGGCGCTCGCCCTGCCGGCGAATGACAGGGCGTCGCCGGCAAACAGCAGCGCATCGCCATCCGCTTCGATAACACTGCCCTTGCCGAATTGCGCGCGCTCTTGCGCTATTAAATACAGTTCATCTGCATCGAGTGTCGCCTGCGCGATTTGTTCGCCCGCATCAGCCGTGTTGATGACAGCCTTGTCCACCTGAATGTTTTTCGCTTCCAGCAGTATCGGCGCTGTCGACAGCAACTGCCCGCCCTGCTGCACATAGTCGCCGGTGACATTCACCGCCAGGCTTGGCGCGCTGATCGTTGCGCTGAGATAACGCACCTCGCCGTTGGCGTCGACATACCAGTTGCGCTCGGTGGTGGTGAGTTTGAGGTCGATGGTTTCGATGGTCAGCCTGTTGTTTGACAATAACTGGCCGCTATTGGTAATGCTGTCGGCGCGCAGCAGCAAATCGTTGTAGGCCAGAATCCGGCTGCTGTTCTGTTCCGCCAGCTGTTGGTTATCTGCGCGTGTCGCGCCGGGCAGCAACACCACAGGCGCATACACCGCATCGCCATTGAGCAGGCTCTGCTGCTGGAAAATCACCACCGGCGCCGTGAGTTGTTCGCGTTGCTGCGCATCCGGCATTTGCCCGAAAGCAAGGCCGGTTTCAGTCATATAGTCAACCGTGTTGTCATAAAGCGCAGCAAGCTGTAGCAACGCTGAACGATCATCGGTGACAAACGGCAACTCGCCACTCTGGCGAATACCGTTGCTGATGAGTTGCGACAGAAAAACATCGTCGCCGGCCAGTGGCAGTCCCTGTGGCAGGGTATCAGCACCAAGGCCAATGGCTTGCAAGAACTGGTCGCCCAGTTGTGTCAGATTGGATTGCAGCAAGGGATTATTGTCGCCTGCCTGATTGTAGACATGATACACCGGTCTGTTGGCGCCAGCAGTAAACCATGCTTGTGCGGCAACGCTATCGAGCAACGTAGCCGTGTCGATTACGCCGCCATCGTGCTGAGACAGTACGAGTTCACTGGCAGCATTATTTTGCACAGGCGCATCAATGACGACATCGGCTGCCTCAACGATGCCCGTGTTGTCGAACTGACTGGTGAGAACAATGTCGATATTATCGCGCGCGGTGATCACACCAAACGCATCACCGCTGTTGCGATTGTTCAGAGCATCACCCGTAACCGCCAGACTCTGCGCCGCCAGTAGCTGACCGCTGTTATCGGCAGTCGCTACGTTCAATACCAGATTACTGGCGCTGATAACGCCGTCCGCTGCATTGTTCAGCACAGCCGTATCAATTGTTACTGCACCCTGCAAATCACTACCGGCGCTGAGTTGCGACAGGGCCTGCTGGTTGGCGTCATCAATTGCCTGCAACAACTGCGCTGCCGTGCGCTGCTCACCACGCGCAATGGCGGAGGCGAATTCATCAATCACACTTTGTGGATTGATGATAAGAGTATTTTCCGGTTGTTGTTGCTGCGTCAGGTTGAGGGCGCTGATGATGCCGTTGTTATTGACCTCGCCAGTGGCGGTGCCCGGCTGGCTGCCGCCGATGCTGACCACACCCTCGAGTGAGCTGATGACGCCGTTGTTCTCCAGTAGATCGTCAACCTTCACGGTCAGCGCATCGTCGCTTTGCAACAAACCGTTATTGATAAACCGGTTGACGCGAAACACATTGTTGCGCAAGTCGCCGGCGATGATTCTATCCTGATTGGTCAGGCTGTACGTATCTATCACCCAGTCGCCGCCAATATTCTGCGCGGCATTGTTGCTGTGTATATAATTGCCCGCGCCATTGACAATAAAGTCGCCGCCGGTGGTAACGCCACCCTGAATGTTGATGTCGGCATTTTGCGCCGAGGTCAGCCGCAGTGTCTGACCGGCGTTGATGGCGGCCGCACTGATAATGTCGCCATCACCGGCGGTGACAGAAACATTCCCACTGCTGGCAATCATTGAAGAAGCATTCAGGTTGGCGTTGATAACCAGGTCGCCATTACCCTGGATGCCTGCCTGCGCAACAAGATTGTCAGCATTAAATGACTGCCCATCCAATGTGTTGACTGTACAATCCGCTGTGACGCACAACAACGAGAGTGTATTGCCTGCGCTTATATCCCCCGCCAGTGCTGACTGCCCGGCGAGATTCCATATCACATCGCCCGCCGCGCTGTTGATGCCTGAGGTCGCCAGGCTGGCGCCAGCAGACTGGGTGCTGATCTGAATATTGCCTGCTGCGCTGATGGCGTCCGTATTGATATCGCCATTGCGCGCCGTCAGGTTCAGGTCGCCAGCAATATTGACCGCTGCGCTGCTGAATGCATCAGCTGTGATATCTGCGAAGCCCGCGCTGAGCGATGTAGTCGTAACCTCACCCGAACTATCAACCACCAGTGAATTTGATGCATTTATATTGCCGGCGAGCAATGCCCCTGTTGCAAGCGTAATGTCACTCTGGCTGTCCAGGTCAAGAACAACAGCATCGCCACCCGTTGCAATATCAATCAAAAATCCTGCATTGATGTTGCCTGCGCGCAGTGTTGCAGCATCAACAATGGTCGTCATTCCATCAATATTTCCCAGCAGGGCATCCGCCGTGCTGAAAACCGTGACAAAATCCGCAGTGATGTCACCCGTCCTGACCTCGCCGCTACTGTTGACACCCAATCCTTCAACCGTCGCAATATTGCCAACATTGATATCCGCGGCGCGAATATCAATCAGCAAATCCGCGCTCAGATCGCCCGCTTGCACATTGCCAGCGCCAGCATTGATAGCCAGTATATTGCCGCTTTGAATGGCAGATGCAGTGTTGATTGCCGTATTGAGAATCAGATTGTTGCCGCTTGCCGTCACAATAGCGGCATCACTGTTGAGCTGCGCCGCATCAACGGTTAACTGCCCCTGCGAGTTCAGGGCGCAATCTGCCGTGCTGCAATTGATATTCACGCTGTTACCCGCAGTGATAGTTGCACTCTGCCCGGCATTGACATCAACAGCATTCACCGTGTTTAGATCTATATCCACTGCAGCTGATGTATTTCCCTGAACGGTAATATTGCCATTCGCGCTGCTCACATCGATGGACCCGTCGGCGTCGATGTTTCGGTAAACAATATCGCCGTCCGCCGTCAGTATCACATCGCCTGCGCTGGCCGCCAGACTGCTGTCGACTGATACGCCGACGCCGTTTTCCGTCGCCATAATATAAATCTGGCCGGCATTCATCGCGCCGGCGAGACTGGCGTCGATGGCGACACTCACCGCATTGTCATTCGATTGGGTTGCATTCAGCGAGCGGTTTTGTGGCTGCGCGGCGTCGAAATTCAACACGCCGGTTCCCAGCAGCGCCTGCAGCCGGCCTTTGCCGGTATTGAGCGGGCCATCTACTGCAAGACTGCGGGTAAACAGGGTGACAATATCCACTGCACCGGCATCCAGCCCACCGGGGCCAATCACGATATCGGCCACGCTGTTGATGCTGATGGTCAGGCTGTCGAGCGTGTCGCCCACCGATAGTGTGTCGGCTGTTGACAGAATCACTTCCGACAGATTGCCGGCGTCACCCGCTGCGGTAGGGGTGCGGATGAAACCGCAACCGTCACAGGTGATGCCGTTGGGGTTGGCCAGAATATAGCTGGCGTCATCACCGAGTATTTCGGTCACACCCAGCAGATTGCTGCGCGCAGTGCTGGTGACTTCGTTAAGAATAATACTGGCGGATGCGCCGTTGAAATTGCTGTTGGCGGGAATTGCGCCGGCGGCAGTAGCAGTGGATGCTCCGCCCTGTAGTGAGTTGTTGATAACCACGCCAGCGGTATCAACATTAAATGTTTGAAAGGTGTTGTGTGATACGCCTGCTGGTGTCGGCGCAACAATATTAACAACCGGAACCGAATTGGACATTGTGACAGAAGCACTGCCTGTGTCCGGCACAACGTCAGCAAAGACGGGAAAGCACAACGTAAGCGACAGGCTGCCAGGCAGCAACGCAAGAATGCGAAAACCAGAGTGCCTGTTAAATAAATTCTGTCGGGTTCGATGTTGCCTGTCGGCGCTCATGGCATCCCTGCTCATTGGAAAACGACTGAAAAAATTCTAGCAAACTACCACACGGTTTGCATACACATACTGACTAACGGTCTGACCGTAAATCACTTGCTACCAGAACTTCCAGCCCAGCCGGAACATCACCACTGCGCTATCCTTACTGATAAATGCTGGTGCAGAAAGCGCCTTGCCAATAGACAGGCTCCAGTCCAGCCGCTGATCATACGGCAAGCCAATCTGCTGCTGCGCCGCCAGCGTAATACCAGACAAGGTGGCGCTACCCGCTCCCGTATTGTTGATATTGTTGTTGCGCACCCGCACGGTTCCCGCATCCAGGCCAACGGACAAACGCAAGCCGCGCAAACCGGCGCTTTCAAACCGGGGACGCCAGTGAATATCGTTTTTCAGATAAAGACCGCTGTCGCCGGACGCCGGGCTGTCGCGAAAGCCGCGCACACTGCCCAGGTTGCCGATGGCGATTTGCTCGGAGCCAAACAGCGGATCACGGCTGACCTGCCCCGCCAGAGCGCCGCTGTATTGCAGCTGCTGGTCGCGCCATGTAAACGAATGCATCAGGCTTGCGTTCCACGCCAGTTTTTCAAACTGTGCGCGCGGTACGTCATCACTCGCCAGCGGGTCATCGAGTAATGCGCCCAGCACCGACAGACCACGTGAATAGCTCATTTGCGCCGTCCAGCTGCCCGCCTCCCGCCTGGCGACATGCTGCAGCTGAATATCCGCCACCACCAGTTTACGTGTGCCGGTTTGCAACAGCACATCCTGCAACAGGGTTTCCGTGTCTTTCATGTTCAGCACCAGCCCGGCTGTGGTTTTGCTGCTCTTGTCACGATGGATGACGCGCGAGATATTCAGGCTGTCTGTTTGCGAGTTTCCCTGCGTCACAAAAACAATGTTGCCGCCGCGGCTGGTGGTTTGATATTGCGACTGGCTCAGACTGACGGTGTACAACCAGTAGCCATAGGGGATGGACAGATTCAGGCTGTAACTGCTGTTGCTGCTTTCAGCCTTGCCTTCTGTGGATTCACTGATATTGAGCGAAATACTGTCATTCAATGATAACAGATTGTCGCTCTCCAGCATCAGGCTGCCACGCTGCTCGCCGGTGGATTGCGAGCCGTGGTTGTCATACGACAGACTCAGCCGGTAGGGATTGTGAGGAAGATTGTTTATCAGCAGGCGGCTGTATCCTGCGCGCTGTTCAACCGGTTCAATTTTCATGGTGGCGCGACTGGAAGCCAGCCGGTTGATCTGATCCATACCCTGCTCGATATCACGCAGGTAGATACTTTCTTCAAGCATGCCGGGAAAAGCGGTAGCCGCCTGCATGCGGTCTGACAGGCCATTTAGATTCAATCGCACACTGTCCAGCTTGCCTTCGCGAATCACATAACGCAGCGTTCCACTCTTGATATTCTGCCCTGGCTTGAGATAGGCGCGCGCCATGATCCAGCCACTTTCGATATAGAACCGTTCAATCTTGCTGCGCAATGTGTCGATATCCGCCAGCGTCATGCATCGCCCCAGCCAATCCTGCTGCAAGGCGATGCGTTCTTCTTCCAGCATATTATCAGCGCCCTCGAAAACAATCTGTTTGATATCAAAACAGACATCGCTGGCGGGCAAGGCTGGTGCGGGCGGCCTGCTTTCGGGAATTTCAATGGGCGTCAACGAACGCTCCAGCTCGCGCAGCAAGCGTTCACGCTCCTGCATCCTGAGTTGCTGCTGTTGTTCGCGCAACTGTTGCTCGTTGAGAAGAAAGCCGGTTTCTTCCGGGGTTGCGGCCTGCAAGGAAAGCGCAGGCAGCAATACAAAGACAGCGCAGGCCAGCTGCTGGATTCGAATATTGACTACGTCCATATATTCGAAGCATCACTATTAAAATATTACGCGGAAGCATAGATGGTTTTTTTGCCAGACGCAAAGACAGCACGGATGATAATATTTATTGCATACGCAAGGTTGACAAGCGGTGATTTTCAACCAGAATCCCCTGCATCATTTGGCGCACATTCAATCATCAGGGTCGATGTTCAAATACGTTCTCATTATCAGCTTGCTGTCCGGCGGCAGCGCAATCGCAGGAGGCGGCTTGTATTACAGCGTCGGTGGCGCATCGCAACAACTACACAACAGCACACAGATTACAACCAGCCTGACTTCTCCGGCCAGCGTCAGCAGTAGTCGTGACGCATCCCGCTTCAACTACACCGACACTGTGCTGCAACTGGGCTACAAGGCCAGACGCCGTCTGACCGACCGGTTTTATCTTGCGCCTGAATTTCAGCTATCAAGGCTCGGTGGCGAACTACAATATGCAACCCGCCTGCGCGCAGGCAGCGACATGCATGACTTTTCATGGAATGTCAGCGCCGGCATTGCCCGAACAGACATGTTCAACGCCAATCTTCTGCTCTACAGCATCGGCATGGAATGGTCGATTTCAACGAAAATTGGCGTCTATACCGAATGGCAGCAGTTTCAGACGATTCGCGAGCAGACCCAAAGCAGCGGCGGTTTTGGTTCGCAAACGATTACCACCACAACCGACACCCGGCGCGAGCTGTCACAGCTACTGCTGGGTGTCCGCTTTTACCTCCACGAATAAAGGAATGGCATCATGCGCGCCTGTCACTGGCTCATTCTCGCCCTGCTGCTGACCAATGCAGCCAGCCTCTATCAGCTGGCGCACCGCACACAGCCAGAGCAACCCGCCAGCAACACAACCACTTCGACACCGCAAGCTGTCAAGGCCACAACAGCGCCCGCAGTACAGCAACCTGACACGGCGGACAAGTTTGGGCCAATTATTGCGCGCGCCAATGGCAAGCCGGTCAGGCAATTCGAACTGCTGCCCTATTTGCACGCCATCATGCCGGCTGATGATATCGGTAAACTGGCGCGCTACGATGACATACCTGCACGTTATATAGAAGAGGCCGTCAGGCAATATGCAGTGGACAGCCACATAGAGGATATCGCACAGCGTCAGGGCATGGCTGATGACATCCGTCTGCTTGCAACCAGGCAGTACGCCGGGCGCCAACTGATTCGTCAGCAGTATCTCAACTCCATTCGCAAACAACTGGTGAGCGAACAACAGATTCAACAACAGTATAACGAAATGGCCGAACAACTAAGGCAGCAAACCGAGACCCATGCCCGGCACATTCTGCTGGCGACAAAAAAGGAAGCCAATATTATCAGGCGCGCGCTCGACGAGAAAAAACACAGCTTTGATGAACTGGCCAAACTGTTTTCACTGGATGGCGCCACCAGCTACAAGGGCGGCGACCTGGACTATCACATAAGCGGTCAGCTGAACCCGGCATTTGAACGCGAGATTGCAAAACTGCCTTTGCATACCTGGTCCCAGCCTTTCCAGACTCCGCTCGGCTGGCACATCGCTGTGGTTGAAGACCGGCGCGCGGCAAAGGTGATGCCTTATGAGCAGGCCAAGCCAATTCTGCGCAAGCAACTGGAGCAGCAGGCGGTTGACCAGTATTTACAAAAACTGACGCAACAGGTGGGCATTAAATGGCAAACGATGGGCGGAAAAACCGCTCCAACGCCACTAGCTGACTGAAACTTATGTATTAAAACAATTTTAATTGTATTAGTGTTATCTTATGTTTCAATATTCACCCATTCCTTGACTTATGGAATATTTGTATTATGTACTTGTTTGGTCTTACACGGGCGCAAATCTTGATATACAGCTTGGCACTATTGTCGGCATTACCGGGCCGGTTGGCAATGGCGACTATATAGCCACAAATTCAACCAGCAATACACTGACATTGACAGGCAGTGACAACTTTATCCTTGGTTTTAGCTATGACGGCATGAACTGGACGGCCGATACTTCAGTCGTTTCCCTTGGCGCCAATAGCTACAATGTTTATTTTGATATGGGTGCAAGCAATGTGGTGCAGGTTGATGTACAGATTGTTCCCCAGGTGCCGGTACCGGCTGCTGTCTGGCTGTTTGGCTCTGGCCTCATTGGCCTTGCTGGCATAGCCCACAGGAAATCACGCGTATAATATCGATTTTCACCGCTGTGTCATTTCAACAGACCCCGCCTTGCGCGGGGTTTTGTTTGCCAACAAGAAAGCGTATTGCGATAAGTTAAGAAGCCTCTTGCATGGAGAGCATCCGCATCTCTCTGGATAGCCGGATAATTGTGTTTATCTTGATTTAGCGGTTTCAGATATCGTTGAAATCATAAGGAAAGGCTGGAGACGCAAATACAGCCAGCATGCGCATCAAACAGTTAGCTGTTAAAGTCAACGCCTGGACGCGAAGGACACGAAATTTTTGCGGGTTATCTCACAGTGCACGGCTTGTGGCGCAAGATCCTTCGACTTCGCTCAGGGTGACGAGGCAGTAAATAGCCTTGTCGCTTCAGAAATCTCACAGCGCATAGCCTGTGATGCGAGATCCCTTCGCTACGCCAGGGTATGGCAGAAAAAACCTTGGCGTCATCTGCGCCTTTGCGGTGTAAACATCAATTCAACATCTCCCGCAACCCCGCAAGGTGCGCCTTGCCCTTGCTCTTTTCGGTTTTTTCGGTGGCCTTGCCGCCATGCCATTCGAGGTCGTCCTGTGGCAGTTCTTCGAGGAAGCGGCTGGGTTCGCACATCATTTTTTCACCGTAGCGCTGGCGTACGCGCGCCAGGGTGATGCAGAGTGTTTTTTGTGCGCGGGTGATGCCGACGTAGGCGAGGCGGCGTTCTTCCTCGATGGTGTCGAGTTCGATGCTGTTGCTGTGCGGCAGCAGTTCTTCTTCGAAACCGACGAGATAGACATGCGGAAACTCCAGTCCCTTGGCGGCGTGCAGGGTCATCAGTTGCACGGCGTCGGGGGCGCGTTCATCTTCATTGCGTTGCAGCATGTCGAGCAGCATCATGCGCTGGATGATTTCAGGCAGTTTGGCATCCTTGTCGGATTTTTGCAGCTTGCCTATCCAGTCGAGCAGCTCCATCACATTGGCCCAGCGGCGTTCGAAACTTTCCATGTCTTCGCTTTGTTCGCGCAGCCAGTTTTCGTAGCCAATGTCGTCCAGTAATCGCTGGCAGATTTTGACCGCATCCTGTTGCTCGGCGCGGTCGGACAGGCGCAACAGCCAGTCGCTGAACTGTTCCAGTTTGCCGGCGGCGCTGTTGGACAGGTGCGAGGTAAGCCCCATTTCGCTGCATGCCTGCAACAGGCTGACATCGCGCTTGCCGCAATACTGGCCCAGTTTTTCCAGTGTCGCCGGGCCGATGCTGCGGCGCGGGGTGTTGATGGCGCGCAGGAAGGCGGCGTCGTCCGCCGGGTTGGCCAGCAGGCGCAGGTAGGCGACCACGTCCTTGATTTCGCTGCGGTCGAAAAACGACAGGCCACCGCTGACCACATAGGGCACGTTTATCGTGCGCAGCATTTTTTCGAACACGCGCGCCTGAAAGTTGCCGCGATACAGAATGGCGTAATCGCTGTAGCGCCTGCCGTTTTGCAGCTTGTGTGATTGCAGGTCGATGGCGACGCGCTCGGCTTCATCGTCGGCGCTGTTGCATTGCACCACGCGAATCAGTTCGCCTGCGCCAAGTTCGCTCCACAGTTTTTTCTCGTAAATGTGCGGGTTGTTGCCGATGAGCTGGTTGGCGACGCGCAGGATGCGGCTGGTGGAGCGGTAGTTCTGCTCCAGCTTGATGACTTTCAGTTGCGGGAAGTCCTGCGCCAGCTGCGTGAGGTTTTCCGGGCGCGCGCCACGCCAGGCGTACACCGACTGGTCGTCATCGCCGACCACGGTCAAGGTTTGCCGCCTGGCCATCAGCATCCTGACCAGTTCGTACTGCATCGCGTTGGTGTCCTGGTATTCGTCAACCAGCAGGTAATGAATCCTGTCCTGCCAACTGGACAGCACTTGCTGATTGCTGCGAAACAGTTGCACGCATTGCAGTATCAAATCGTCCAGGTCGAAGGCGTTGTAGGCGTGCAACTGGCGCTGGTATTTGGCGTAGAGTTTGGCATGCTGCATTTGCATGTCGTTTTCCGCCGCTTTCATTGCCTGCTCGGGCAACAGGCCGTCATTTTTCCAGCTGGAAATCTGGTTGAGTATGGTGCGCGCCACGTCCATGCCGCGCTCGCCGGTGCTGCGGGTGAGTTCCTGAATGATGGTCATGCCGTCCTGCTGGTCGAACACCGAAAAGCCCGGTTTGTAATCCAGCTTGCCGCATTCTTTGTGTAGAATGTTGAGACAGAAACGGTGAAAGGTGGACACCCGCAAACCGCGCGAGGCGGTTTTGCCAACACGCTTTTTCACGCGCTGCTTCATTTCATCCGCTGCCTTGTTGGTGAACGTGACCGCGGCAATGTGTTTGGCGCTGATGCCGCAGTCGTCAATCAGATAGGCGATTTTCTCGGTAATCACACGGGTTTTGCCACTGCCCGCGCCGGCCAGCACCAGCATCGGGCCATCGATGCCAAGCACGGCGGCGCGTTGTGCGGGGTTGAGTTTGAGCGTGGCGGATTGGGTGTTTGTCAATGTGGTTACTGCTTTGTTGGGTGGCTGTAAATGATAAAGATTTTTCACCACAGAGGCGCGGAGGCACAGAGGTTATTTGTTATTGCAAGCACAGAAACCAGCTCACTCTCAGTAGAATACGCAGACGCGTGGGAGCGGCTTTAGCCGCGAGCCCACGATTTCAGCAAGTACCGAGTTTGTAGATAGGTCATTCGCGGCTGAAGCCGCTCCTACAATTTATTGCCGGTGTGCTCTGTTGCAACATACTTTCCACATCACAAACCAAAGTGCCTGAGATTTCTCCCAGCGGTCAAAATGACACCAAAACAGCGAAAAAACCTCTGCGCCTCCGCGCCTCTGTGGTGAATATTCCATCAAATCACATTTGCCCCGCATTCTACGGCCTGCCCCCCTCCCCGGCCAGTCCCCAAAAAGGGCATTGACGAATCCTGTTTCATCTGCGGGGCAGGCGCCACAGCGGCAATTGCCTTTGTGCGCAAACTGCGGCACACTCAGCAAGCCTTTGAATCACCGGGAAATGCCTTGCACATCGACCCAGAAACCGGCTTGCTGGACAGCGCGCGGCAAGTACCTTCGCCCAATGCTGACGCACGCCCGGATGCGGCCGACATCAGCCTGATTGTGGTGCACAGCATCAGCCTGCCACCGGGTGAGTTCGACGACGGGTCGGACTGGATCGAGCGTTTTTTCTGCAATAATTTGCCGGCTGAGGCTCACCCCTATTTCGCTGAAATCTGCGGCATGCAGGTGTCGGCGCATGCGCTGATCCGGCGTGATGGCGGCGTGGTGCAGTTTGTGCCGTTTCACCGCCGCGCCTGGCATGCGGGCGTATCGAGCTATAACGGGCGTGAACGCTGTAATGATTTTTCCGTTGGCGTCGAGCTGGAAGGAACGGATGACAGCACGTTCGAGGATGCGCAGTATACAGCGCTGGCGCAACTGGTCACCGCCCTGCGGCAAACCTATCCACGCATTGGCGACAACATCGCCGGCCACAGCGACATCGCGCCCGGCCGCAAAACCGACCCCGGCAGCGGCTTTGACTGGCCGCGGCTGCGCCACATGATTCAGCAATAAGCCCACACAAGGCCGCGCCTTGCGGCTATTATTAGGTAAATAATAAAAAATTCAGTAAGCTGCCCGCATGTCCCTGATTTCTGTCATTCTTGCTCTGCTGTTCGACCGCCTGTTGCGCCACTGGCATGACCTGCGCGACCTGTCGTGGTTCGAGCATTACGCCGCCAGCCTCGACCGTATTGTTCGCATGCGCAATGGCGCGGTGAAGTATGTGCTGGTGATGCTGACCCCGTTGCTGGCTTTCGCGCTGCAGCAAAGTTTGCTGTACGACGCGTTTTTCAATATTCCCTACACCGTTTTTGGCATTGCTGTGCTGCTCTATTGCCTCGGGCCGGACTGCATTATCAGCGACGTGGAAGCCTATATCGATGCGCGCCGCATGGGCGATGATGAAGAAGCCCTGCATCTCGCCGGCGCGATTACCGAACAGGCGGCGTCCACCTCGCCCGATCAACAAACCTCGGATGTGATTCGCGCGATTTTGTATGTCGCCAACCAGCGTGTGTTTGCGGTGCTGTTCTGGTTCGTGCTGGTGGGGCCAATCGGCGCGGTGATTTTTCGCCTGAGCTTTAACCTGAGCAAACAACCGCTGGGCGAACTTGCGCGCTTCGCCGACACCGTGCAGGCGGTGCTGGCGTGGTTGCCCTCGCGCATGCTGGCGGCCAGTTATGCGCTGGTGGGCAATTTTGAAGGCGCAGTGCTGGCGTACAAAAACCGCCCGTATGAATCCGACCTGTCGATTTCCAATTACGACACGCTGGTCAACATGGGCCTGGGCGCGCTGCGCAGCAGCCAGGTGGCGGACGAAATTGAAGGCATACAGGCGGCGCGCAACCTGGTGGTTCGCGGTGTGCTGTGTTGGGTAGGCTTACTCGCCCTGCTCACACTGGGCGGATGGATGGGATGACAAGAATAGATGTGATTCGACACGGCGAACCCGAAGGCGGCCGCCGTTACCGCGGTTACGGCGTCGATGACCCGCTGACCGAAACCGGCTGGCGGCAGATGTGGGATGCGGTCGCAAGCCGAAGCGGCTGGACGCACATCGCCAGCTCACCGCTGCAACGCTGCCGCGCTTTCGCCGAAGCGCTGGGCGAAAAACGGGGTATTGAAGTCAGCGTGCATGACGACCTTAAGGAAATCGGTTTTGGCGCCTGGGAAGGCAAAACACCCGACGAAATTCTCGCCGCCGACCCCGGCGCCCTCGACCACTTCTACGCCGACCCGGTGCATAACCGCCCCGAAGGCGCGGAACCGCTGGATGGTTTCAGCCAGCGCGTGTGGCGGTGTTACCAACAGTTATTGCAACAACATGCGGGCGGTCATGTGCTCATCGTCGGCCACGCCGGCGTCGCCCGCGCCATCGCCGCCAACGTGCTGGGCATGAGCCTGGACAACGTGTATTCACGGCTGGGCATTGTGTATGGCGGCATACTCAGCACACAGGTGGCGGAAGGCAAGCCGCCGAAGATGGTGGTGGAGTGATGTTATGTTCACCACAGAGGCACGGAAGTTTTTTTGCCACAGAGGGCACAGAGAACACAGAGTTAGATTTTAAGAGCACAAATCATGGAGCAAATTACATTCATTTTGTTAGGCTGGCTTTTAGGCCTATTAAGCCCGGTCATTGTAGAAAAAATTAGCTCAGAATATAATAAAAAACAATTCTTTAAAGCTGCCTGCACAGAACTTCATGACCTTCAATATAGGATTGTAATCCTATGTTTCATGCTAGGCCAAAGATACGGAACAATTGATAGCGAGTTTTTACAATGGATAAAACCGATTATCAAAAACTACAAAGGCTATGAAACAAACGAGTCAGTAATTAAAATTGTTGATACTTTATTAACATGTAATGAAGCTCAATTTAACGCAATGATCAAACATATGCGTGCAGAACCAAATGTAGGATTAGGGTTAAAAACATTCACAGCTAGTTTTCTCGAATCAAACCTTTCGCTCGTATCCAAATTACCAATTGAGTTACAGGTCAGAATCCATGAGTTTAGAAACCACTTGAACACTTTAAACCAAGAAATCATTGTGGCGAATGATCTACATAAATTAACATTTGATTCTTCAGTATCTGATGAAAACCACAAAATAATATCAAGCGAGCTTTTATCAAAGTATGTATTTATACAAAGCATGTGCAAACGTGTTGTTGACAAATTAGGGGCTGTAGTATCATCAACACTGTAGATCTGACAAATAGCTCGTGCCACTAGCCGTGCCTTGCTGAATTTCTCCCTCTGGTCAAAACAACACCAATTAGCAAAAAACCTCCGCGCCTCCGTGTCTCTGCGGCTAAAAAACGATACAACAATCACCAGAGTTAGTCGGCTACCTTCTCCGCAATCTGCTTCAACCTGGGCAATTCCAGTCCATATTCATCCGCCAGTTTTAACGCGCGCGCCAGGCGGGTCGGGGCGCTACGTCCCATGCAGCTGTGATCCGGGTCGCCATCGAAGGCGACCAGCATGCCTTCAATCAGTTTTTCTGCATCCAGCGTCTGGCCGGTGAGTTTTTCCTGCAGGCGAATCACTTCAGCAGCCACCTCTCGCGCCAGCGCCTGGTGATTTTGCCACAGCTCACTCACAGTACCGCCGACTTCCAGACCGGCGATGTTGGTGGTGAGGATATACACGTTTTTCAGCACCAGTTCGTGCAGCAGTTCGTCCTCGGATTGCAGCTCGCGAGCGGGGATGTCGATGCTCGCCAGTACGCTGACCAGCCATTTGGCGTGATGCCCATAGACAGGTGAAGGAATCAGCACTTTAACGTCCTGGCCTTTTTTCTTTTCAAACCAGACTGAAATGACAGTGGGCTGTAAATCGTGCTGTTTCCAGTCGTTGGGCAGCAACTCGTTTTGCAGCAGTATCAACCGATAACGCCAGGCATGCGGTACGCGCTTGAGCACGTCCTGCAAATCCGCTTCACCAACGGCGACGATAACGGCTTCCGGCTCACTGACGCGGGCGGCCAGCGCTTCAACGTCATCACCCCGCAATACCGGCACAACCGGGTAGCCGCTGCGCAGCACGGCGCGCGCAAACACGCCGCCCATTTCACCCATGCCCCATACCACCACACTGTTTTTCATACGAATACATCCTCTAACTGCTACAATGCAGGGATTATATCAGCAGCTCTCATAACAATAATAATTTCATTCATGCCTACGCCCGATAGCCGCATCGAATCCATCCAGCAGTGGTTGCAACAGTGCTGGCCCAGGCCATTGACTAACTTGCGCCCGGCCTCAGCCGACGCCAGTTTTCGCCGTTATTTCCGGGTGGATGACGCCGGCGGCGGACGCAGCCTGATTGTGATGGATGCGCCGCCGGCGCATGAAGATTGCCGACCGTTTGTACACATCACCGAACTGATTCGCGGCGTGGGCGTCAATGCGCCGGACATTCTGGCGCAGGATATCGAACAGGGCTTTCTGTTGCTGGAAGATCTTGGCAGCCGCACCTATCTTGACCATTTGCGCGACAATGCCGACGCCCTGTACAGCGACGCCATGGATGCGCTGCTTCGCATGCAGGACATCAACAGCGACCTGCCCGCCTATGACGCCAGTCTGCTGACACAGGAGATGACGCTGCTTGAGGAGTGGTATCTGAATGTGCATCTTGGCGTCATGCTCGATGACGAGCAGAAGCAGGTGCTGGAAAACGCCATGCAGTTGCTGGTCGGCAATGTGCTGGAGCAACCGCAGGTATTTGTGCATCGCGATTATCATTCACGCAACCTGATGGTTACCGATGTCAACAACCCCGGCGTGATTGATTATCAGGATGCCGTTATCGGCGCGATCACCTATGACCTGGTTTCACTGTTCAAGGATTGCTATATCGAATGGCCGCGTGAGCGCGTTGAACACTGGCTGGCGCAATACCTCGACAGATGCGGGCAACGATTTGAGCAGCAACAGTTTATTCGCTGGTTTGATTTAATGGGCGTGCAACGCCACCTGAAGGTGCTGGGCATTTTTGCGCGCCTCAATCATCGCGATGGTAAATCACAATACCTGAACGACTTGCCGCTGACGCTGAAATATGTGCTCACCACCTGCGAACGCTATGACGAATTGAAACCCTTGCGTGATTTGTTGACACAGTTGCAGGCGACAACATGAGCCACCCCTTGCGCACCGTCATGATACTGGCCGCCGGCCGCGGTGAGCGTTTGCGCCCGCTTACAGACGAAACGCCGAAACCGTTGATTGAAGTCGCCGGTAAAAAACTGATTGAATATCATATTGAAAACCTCAAGTGCGCCGGCATCAGCCGGCTGGTAATCAACACCGCCTGGCTGGCGGAAAAAATTCATGCCGCGCTGGGCGATGGCGCCAACTACGGCGTCAGCATCCGTTATTCTGACGAAGGTGAAGCGCTGGAGACGGCGGGCGGCATTATCCGGGCGCTGCCGTTGCTGGATGAACAGTTCATCGTGGTCAACGGCGACGTGTGGTGCGATTTTGATTTTACCGAATGGGCGCATCAGCCATCGTCACACGAAGCCCATGTATTGCTGGTGGACAATCCCGAGCATAACGCGGACGGCGATTTTGCGATCAACAACGGCATGCTGGCCAACAACGGTGATAAACGCTACACCTACAGCGGCATCGGCATTTACAGCAAGGCGTTTTTTGCCGGACAGACCGCAGAAAAAGCGCCACTGGCGCCGCTGCTACGCAACAAAAGTGAGCAGAAAAAAGTCAGCGCGCAATACTATGGCGGCAAGTGGACCGATGTCGGCACGCTTGAGCGCCTGCGGCGTTTGCAACAGCAACTTCTCGCTTAACCCTCCGCCATCAGGGTGAAAACATTGGATGCGCCGGCCCCATCTGCATCCAGAACACCGCATCAAACAGCAACCATTGCAGCAGGATAAAGCCGCCAATCGCCAGCAGCGCCATGATAATCACCGCCAGCACGGCGTCGCCAAAGCCTTCGACTTCAAATCCCGGCACAATGGCGGCGGTGACGCGCAGCATCAGCGCGTTTATCAGCAAGGCAAACAGGCCAAAGGTGAACACGGTAAGCGGCATGGTCAGCACCCACAGCAAGGGGCGGATAAAGGCGTTGATCAAGCCCAGCACCAGCGCTGCCAGCAGCAGATCACCGGCAGATTTGGCGCGCACGCCGGGAACCAGCAGCGTCACCAGCCACAAACCAATGGCGGTAATCAGCCAGATGACAAGTAATCCGATCAGCATTCTATAGCCCCCTGTTTTGAACACGCATAGTCTACGCCAACCGTGAAATGAAACTATGCAACCTGAGTGACACATCAATCTGTCATCCAGATTACAGCAGTGGGCGACATAAAACCGTACAATAACATACAAGCATCACAATGGAGCCACAGGCCGTGAGCAAAAAACGTCCGCTAACCGATATTCCGCAACCGGCGCACAACGTCGAGCGCAAACAGCCGCTGCCGTGGCAGCAGCCCAAGGAATCCTGTGACGATCCGGCCTGCCCGGTCAAACTGCAGGCGATTCTGGACAGCCCGACCTATGTCCCGGCAATCGAGGATACCGATTTTCTCGATGGCGAAGACGCGCGCGGCGTGCGCCTGCAACTGGATTACCTGAAGCCGGAGCAGCAACTCAAGCGCCACGGCATCAAAAACACGATTGTGGTTTTCGGCAGCACCCGCATCGTTGAACCGGCCACCGCAAAACGCAAGGTCGAAACCCTGCGTGAGCAGTTGCTCGCCAGTCCGGATGACAGTGAACTGCAACAGCGTCTGTTTATCGCGGAACGCATACTGGCGAAAAGCCCGTATTACGATGTGGCGCGCAAGTTCACCAGCCTGGTCGCCCAGGCTGGCAGAGGCCCTGATGATTCCCGCCTGGTGGTAATGACCGGTGGCGGCCCCGGCATGATGGAAGCCGCCAACCGCGGCCAGTGAGGCCGGCGGCAAAACGGTGGGACTGAACATCACCCTGCCGCACGAACAGTTTCCCAACCCTTATGTCACGCCTGACCTGTGTTTCCAGTTTCATTATTTTTCGCTGCGCAAAATGCACTTTATCATGCGAGCGCGCGCACTGGTCGCCTTCCCTGGTGGCTACGGCACGTTTGATGAACTGTTTGAAACCCTCGCCCTGATACAAACCCGAAAAATCAAACCAATTCCGGTGGTGCTGGTGGGAAAAACATTCTGGCGCAAGGCGTTTGATGTCAACTTTATGGTGGAGGAAGGCGTGATCGACGCCGAAGACCGTGACCTGTTCTGGTACGCCGAAACGGCTGATGACATCTGGCAGGGCATACTGGACTGGTATGCGCTGAAAGGCGAAGCGCTGATTCACAATGGCGACTGACACCGGCACAGGCAGATGAAGCTGTCGTTTCACGGCGCAGACCGCAGCGTTACCGGCTCCTGTCATTTGCTGGAATGCGCAGGCAAACGCATTCTGGTTGACTGCGGCATGTATCAGAGCAGCCATGAACTGGCGGAAGACAATGCCGCCGATTTTGGTTTTGACCCGGCAAGCATCGACGCCCTGCTGCTGACCCATGCGCACCTCGACCACTGCGGTCGCATCCCGTTGCTGGTGAAACGCGGCTTCAGCGGTGAAATCATTACCACATCGGCGACCGCGGAACTGGCGCGACTGGTGATGCTGGACGCCGCCGGCCTGCAGGAAGAAGAAGCGCGTTACCAGTTACGCAGAGCGAAACAACGCAGCGGCAGTGAGCGCCCGCCGCTTGAACCACTGTACACCACACTGGACGCGCTCAACAGTCTGGAATATTTTGGCCGCCATGCGCAATACAACCAACCGATACCGATCGCACCGGGCATCACCGCCACGTTTATTGACGCCGGTCACATACTGGGCTCGGCCAGTATTTATCTGGAACTGGATGATGGCCCAAAGCCGGTGAATCACACTGGTGAGGCCGGAAACCGTGCACACCGCCTGCTGTTTTCAGGCGACCTCGGCTACAGTGGCCGCGCCATTCTGCGCAACCCGACGCCGCCGCCAGAAGCGGATACGGTCGTCATGGAAACCACCTACGGCGACCGCCTGCACAAACAGTTACAACCGTCTATCGAAGAATTGTACGATGCCATCAACACCACCATCGGTCGCGGCGGCAATGTAATCATTCCCACCTTTGCGCTGGAGCGCGCGCAGGAGATTCTGTATTACCTGCGCGAAGGCGTCGCCAGCAAACAAATACAGTATTACACCAATGTGTTTCTGGATTCGCCGATGGCGATTTCAGCCACCCGCATCTTTGCGCGTCACCCGGAATGCTATAACACCGAAACCCTGCACCTGTCACAGGACGGCAACGATCCGTTCAACCTGCCCGGCCTGCGCTTTACCCGCGAAACCGCCGAATCAATGGCAATCAACCAGATTGAAGGCGGCGCCATCATCATCGCCGGCTCCGGCATGTGCACCGGCGGCCGGGTGCGGCATCACTTGCGGCACAACCTGTGGGGACGCCGCAACAGCGTGGTGTTTGTCGGCTATGCCGCGCAGGGCACGCTGGCGCGCCGCATTATCGACGGCGCTGAAAAGGTGAAAATTTTCGGCGAGGAAATTCCGGTGCAGGCCAGCATCTACACCATCGGCGGTTTTTCCGCGCATGCCGATCAGGCGGAACTGCTGAAATGGCACGCGCAAACCGGCCAGCCCGAAGCCACCTATCTGGTGCACGGCGAGGAAAACAGTATGCGCGCCTTTGCCAGCAAACTGCGCGGCGCGCGAATAGAAATGCCGGCGTTGCACCAGCAATATACACTCAACTGAAACCTTATTCCGGAAGACGATGAAATGCGGTGGCCTTGCACTTCGGGCAAGGCGGGATTTTACCGGCGCGGTGAAAGTGCAGTTGCTCGCCACAGTTATCACACACCAGCGTACCCGGGCCGGCGACTTCGCCGGTGTGGTACTGATAATCCTGCGCCTGTTGCTTCAGCCGCAACCATTCCACGGTTGTCGGGTCTGCGACCTGCAACAGGTTATCGACAAACTCCATTTCCAGAAAGGTGGTTTCAAAACCCAGCCAGTCCTTGAGTTCGTGTCCGGTTTCTTTCAGGTAGTCCACTGCATGACCGACATCACGCTTGATGTATTTCGCCAGCTTCAGCGCATCCTCACGTGAGACTTCATCCATTTCCACCGCAGTGTCTACGGCTTCATCGACCAGCTCTTCAAACAACTCGGCGGTCTTGTGTTCGGCCTTGCGGAATTTTTCCACCGCCTGCTCATACATCTTTTCATAGGCCTGGCCGAGTACGTCAAACGGATCGCCCTTTACAGGTTTGTTCATTGCAATCTCCTCAATATGCGTTACGGACACAATGGCAATATGGTGACATTTCGATGTATAACAACTGTTATGCAATGGGTGAAATGCATACCGTCCGGATAATAACATTGATACTACTCTTGCTAACGCCGATTGTCATACAGAACTTGTCAGATACGCGGCAGGCGGGCAAACTCGTGTAACCTGTGTGACAGAAAAGCGGAACCGAGTCGCGTAGACTACAGCCCATCGAAAACACATCGAAACCAGCTTCTATCGAGGTCAGCCATGATTGAAATTTTGCCGGTCAATGTCAAAAACCTTCTCGCAGTCAAAGCCAGCGGGAAGCTCACCGATGAAGACTACCAAGCCTTCCTGCCCGAGCTGGAGAAACTGATTCGTGAATCAGACTGCATCTCCCTGTATGTTGAGCTGGAAGACTTCCAGGGCTGGGAAGCCAAGGCCGCCTGGGATGACCTCAAGTTCGGGCTGCAGAATAACCGGAATTTTCACCGCATCGCCATCGTCGGCGACAATGCGCTGCTGCACACCGGGGTGCTGCTCAGCAACCTGTTCGTGTACGGTGAAATGAAATTCTTTGACAAGGAAGATGCCGACGCCGCATGGGACTGGGTCAGCGAAAAACCCGGGCAACAGAAAAAACGGCATGCCAGCCAGCCCTATCAGCGTATACTGTTGGCGACAGACTTTTCCGAATATTCCGAACAGGCGGCCAAACGCGCCATTGAGCTGGCCAAACACTATAACGCCAGTATTGATGTGCTGCACTGCGTGGAGGACATGCTGTTTTACAATGAATGGGCCGATCCAATGATGGTGGACTTGCCCATCAACGAAACCGCAATGAAAGACCTGGCGGAACAACAAATGCAAAAATTTGCCGAGCGCACCGGCCTGCTCAGCCAGGGCGCCAAACTGGAAGTGCAATGGGGCAATCCCAAATGGTGCATTGTTTCCAGGGCTCGCGAACTGTCCAGCGACCTGATTGTAATGGGCTCACACGGCCACCGCGGTCTGGAGCGCTTGCTTGGCTCGGTCAGCAGCGGTGTATCCCATCAGGCGCATTGCGATGTGTTATTGGTAAAAGTCTGACAGGAAAACAAACCGGCAAACAGTCCAGTTACAACAGCTTCAATTGATTCGGAAAATGCAACGGCGTTTGGAAAATAACAGTTCCGCCAACACCACCGCCAGATAAATCATGCCGGTCCAGTAAAGGCTTTCGCGGTTACTGTTCCACAAATACAGCATCAAGGCCAGCCACGATGCCAGTGACAGGAGCAAGCCAGTCAGTGGCATCCATGCATTGCCACCGGTTTTGTCGCGCAGCATGACGGCAGACAAATTAATCGCGGCAAACACCAGCAAAAATGTGGAGCTGGCAAACGAGGAAATAATGGTGAGATTGGCCAGATTGACAAACACCAGTGTCGCCAGCGTAATCATAATCAGGCTGACCCAGGGAATATTGTTTTGCTCGCGCCGAAAACCGAATACCTGCGGCAGCGCCTTTTCTGTCGCCATCGCACTGCCCAGCCTTGCAGTGCCAAACAGGGTGGCGTTAATTGCCGATGCGGTAGAAAACAACGCCGCCAGCCCGATCAGCAGAAAGCCGGCTTCACCCAGAAACGGTTTGGCCGCCACGGCAAGCGCGTACTCCTTATATTTGATGATTTCATCTGGTAAAAGGTTGCCGACAGCGACAATTGACACCAGCACATAAATCGCAATGGTAATCACGATTGACCAGACGATGCCGCGTTTCAGGTTTTTCTCAGGAGATTCCATATCGTTCATCGCATTGGGAATCAGCTCAAACCCTTCGTAGGCGACAAAAATCAGCGCCGCGCCCATGATGATGCCGCCGTACCCCTGGTTCACAACCGGCAGAATATGGTCCGGCTTGATAAAGAACAGACCGATAATGGCGAACAAAAACAGTATCAGCACTTTCACGGTAACAATCAGCAACTCACTGTTGCCGCTGGATTTGATGCCATACAGGTTGACGCCCATAAAAGTGAGCAATATCAGCGTTTCCAGCAGATGATGCATCGCCGCATCGCCGTCGCTGCCCAGCATGGCGCTGCCGTACACGCCAAAGGTGTAGGCGTACAAGGACATCGCGCCGACATAACCCACCAGTAATAGCCAGCCGCCGATGGCGGCAATATTCTGGTTATGAAAGGCTTTTTCCAGGTAGGTAAAGCTGCCGCCGTTGGACTGAAACACCAGGCCCAACCGCGCATACGATAGTCCGGTAATCAGGGCAATCAAGCCGCCCAGCGCGAAAGCTATCGGCGCAGCATGACCCGCCTGCGCAATCGCCAGACCCAGTACGGAAAATATTCCGCCGCCCACCATGCCGCCAATGCCCATGGCGATGACTTCTTTCAGGGTGAGTTTTTCTGATGAGGTTGACGCCACGCTCAATCACGCCCCATCTGTTTTTCCAGCGCTACAATTTTTTGTGTGGTGGTCAGCACCGAATCCGGATTCAGGCTGATGGAATCAATGCCGATGCGCACCAGAAACTCGGCCATTTCCGGATAATCTGATGGCGCCTGTCCACATAAACCGGAGTGGCGCTGATTGCGGCGCGCGCCTTCCACCGCCATTTGTATCATTTGTTTGACGCCTGCATCGCGTTCATCAAAATCAAACGCGACGATTTCCGAATCGCGATCAACACCCAGGGTGAGTTGCGTCAGGTCGTTGGAGCCGATGGAAAAGCCGTCGAACAGTCTGGCAAAGGCGTCGATTTGAATGACATTGTTGGGCACTTCACACATCACATAAATCTGCAAGCCATTGACGCCACGCTTGAGGCCGTGCTGCTCCATTGCCGCCAGCACACGCTCACCCTCTTCCACCCGCCGGCAGAACGGAATCATCAGAATTACATTGGTCAAACACATGTCTTCACGCACGCGTTTCATCGCCGCGCATTCCAGCGCAAAACCTTCGGCGTAATCCGGATGGGTGTACCGCGCCGCGCCGCGAAACCCGATCATCGGGTTCTCTTCCTGCGGTTCAAAATACTGGCCGCCAATCAGCGAGGCATATTCATTGCTTTTGAAATCTGACATGCGCACCACCACCGGTTTGGGCCAGAACGCCGCCGCAATCGTGCCCACGCCTTCGGACAAATGCTTGATGAAAAAATCCACCGGGCTGTCATAACCACGGGTTAAGGTTTCTATCTGTTCACGCTGCTTGGGGTCGCGTACTTTTTCCGGATGCAGCAAGGCCATCGGGTGCGCCTTGATCGACTGGTTGATAATAAATTCCATGCGCGCCAGACCGACGCCATCGTTGGGCAAAAACGATGTTTTGAACGCCAGGCCGGGATCGCCCAGATTGAGCATGATTTTGGTTTTCGGCCGCTGCAGAGTATCCAGTTCGATTTTTTCAATGTCGAATGCGAGCTTGCCCTGGTACACCTTGCCATCATTGCCCTGCGAACAATCCACCGTGACCATTTCGCCATCGGGGATGGCTTCGGTGGCGTCATCGCAGCCGACAATCGCCGGGATTCCCAGTTCGCGCGCAACAATGGCGGCATGGCAGGTGCGGCCACCGCGGTTGGTGACAATGGCGGCGGCTTTTTTCATCACCGGCTCCCAGTCCGGCGTGGTGGTGTCAGACACCAGTACTTCGCCCGGCACAAAAGTATGCAACTGGCTGACGTCCTGCAACAGACGGGCGTTGCCTGCTGCTATCCGCGAGCCGACAGCATTACCGGCGGTCAGCACCTTGCCGGCCTGACGCAGATGAAACACTTCCAGCGTGGCGCCCGAGATTTGTGATTCCACGGTTTCCGGCCGCGCCTGCACCATATAGAGTTCACCATCCAGTCCGTCCTTGGCCCATTCCATGTCCATCGGCTTGTCATAACCGGCCTGACGGCTGTAATGCTGCTCTACCTTGATGGCGTAGTCCGCCAACGTCATCACGTCGTTATCGGTGATGCAAAAGCGTTGCTGGTCGTGACGTGACACCGGCACATTATGTGTCGCTTCGCGCGTGCGGCCACCCGCGTATACCATGCGGATTTTTTTTGACCCCAGCTTGCGACGCAATACAGTGCGGCAGCCCTGCGCGAAGGTGGGCTTGTGGACATAAAACTCGTCCGGATCGACAGCACCCTGCACCACGTTTTCACCCAGCCCGTAAGCGCCAGTGATGAACACCACATCGCGGAATCCGGTTTCGGTATCCAGTGAAAACATCACACCACTGGCGGCCAGGTCGGAGCGCACCATTTTCATCACACCAATCGATAACGCAACCTGGTAATGGTCAAACCCCTGATCCAGGCGATAATGAATAGCGCGATCGGTAAACAGGCTGGCAAAACAGCGGCGGCACGATTCCAGCAGTTCTTCGTCGGTCTGGATATTCAGATAGGTATCCTGCTGGCCGGCAAAGCTGGCGCTGGGCAAATCCTCGGCTGTCGCTGAACTGCGCACCGCCACGCTGATGTCACCGTCGTATTGTTGCTTGAGCTGGTGAAAAGCATCCAGTATCTGCTGCCGCAGGTCGTCCGGCAGGCCGCTGCGGTACACGATGTCCCTGGCTCTGGCGCCGCGCCTGGCAAGATCCTCAACATTGTCCGCATCCAGGTCATCCAGCGCCGCGTGCAGCGCATCCCAGGCATTGGCTGAATCCAGTACATAACGATAGGCTTCGGCAGTAACGGCAAAACCGTTGGGGACTTTTACCCCCTGCGGCGTGAGCTGCTGATACATTTCACCAAGTGATGCATTTTTGCCACCAACCAGCGAAATATCGTCTATTCCTATCTGATTAAACCAGCGGATATTCCTGTTTGCGCGCATCACTGCCAACCTCACAAATTATTGTTGAATAGTATGTCACAAGCATCTTACCGTTTGCAGCGCTCGCACACTACATTCACAGCAGTGACCGGAAAATCTGCTTCCAGCTTGATTTGACCATGATGGCATGGATACGCCGACCGGATAAAACTGAATATTGCCAGTCACATTGTCAGCTTGTTTACTGCCATGGAAGACAGGCTACAGTAGAACAGTCCCGGCTATGTCGCTACGGTGTTTTTGCCATCGGAGCACAGTAGAAAACATCAGGCAACACCCAGGCATCAGCGCAACAATTCCATTGCCAGCTGATGATTGTTGGTAAAAGAAACAGGGTAGAAAAACGCATGCTAAATCATGCTGCATAAAAACCAGCATATAACCATACATGCGGCATAACGAGTACAATAGAACAACGCGCACCAATACTGTAATCAACAATCTTGGCCAGATGGGCGCTATATCGTCATCAGTCTGTTTGTTGACAGCCTCGCTGCTGACCATCATCGGCTGGCACATTCGCAGGCCGGCTTCATTTTCAGCGAAAAAACCGGGTCACGTGCGTTTGGCAAACTTCAGTATGAAGTAACCGGCCACGCCTGAAGCAGCGGAACCCAGCAAGATAGCCAGCTTGTCGGTGTACTGAAACATACTGTCATCTTCGAATGCCAGCGATACGATAAACAGGCTCATCGTAAAACCGATACCCGTCAATACGGAGACACCGTACAACTGTAACCAGCTGCACCCCTCCGGCAGTACGGCCAGCCTGAGTTTTATTGCCAGCCAACTGAACCCGAACACGCCAAGCTGCTTGCCGGCAAACAGCCCCAGCATGATACCCATCGGAACGGTTCCGCCCATCTGCGTGAAAGAAATGCCGGTAATATCAACCCCTGCATTAACAAATGCAAACAGGGGCAAAATAAAAAAAGCAACCCAGAAATGCAGATTATGCTCAATCTCTTTCAATGGCGAATGCGACTTCCCGTTTTCATCTTTCGCATGTAATGGAATAGTGAAGGCAAGCGCCACGCCGGCCAGTGTGGCATGCACACCGGATTTGAGCACGCTGATCCATAACACCACACCCACAATAAAATAAGCCGCCTTCTTGGTTACGCCACACAAGTTCAACCCTATGAGCACACCGAGTGAAACAAGCGCAACCGAGATAGAGAGTGTTGACAGATCAGTGGTGTAAAACAGGGCAATAATGATGATTGCGCCGAGGTCATCAATAATCGCCAAAGCCATCAGGAATACCTTGATCGATGCAGGCACCCGGCTGCCTAACAGGGAAAGAATACCCAATGCAAACGCGATATCCGTTGCTGTCGGTATTGCCCAGCCTGTGACAGCGTCGGTGTTTTCAGAATTAAAGGCCAGATAGACCAGCGCCGGAACCAGCATGCCCCCTATAGCAGCAAATCCCGGCAACGCCACCTGAGACAGCGATGCAAGATGACCTTCCAGAATCTCGCGCTTGACTTCGAGCCCAATGAGCAGAAAAAACACGGCCATCAAGCCATCATTCACCCAGTGGTACAGCGACTTGTCCAGGTGCAGCGCGCCAACACGTATTTCAACCGGAACATGCAGAAACACTTCATACAAGGGTAAAAGGAATGTATTACTGAACAGCAATGCCAGTACGGTTGCGCCAATAAGCAACAAGCCGCTAGCTGATTCTTTTTGGATAAATTCTTCAATAAAATTCATTTTTTATTTCTCGTTATTTTTATTCAGCCAGGCATACACCATACTGGTCGGCGCCACCTTGCAAATATTGAGTTTAATTCCAGATTCACACCTGCTGGTGATTCTACCTGCTTTTTTCATATAGAATAGTCCTGATGGGCATGGGGATAAAAAATGAAAATCGGACTGGCGCTGGGTAGCGGCGCAGCGCGTGGCTGGTCGCATATTGGCGTCATTAATGCGCTGGCGGCGCAGGGCATTATGCCCGATATTGTCTGCGGCACATCGATTGGCGCGCTGGTCGGCGCTTCGTATGTTGCCAACAACCTGGCGGGACTGGAACAGTGGGTGCGCTCACTGACCCGGCTGGAGACTGCGCGCTTTTTTGAAATCAATACCTCGCTCAATGGCTTTGTCAACACCGAGCGCCTGCACAACTTTCTTAACTGCTATGTCGCCAGCGATGAGGCGCTGATAGAAAACACCGGCAAACACTATGCCGCTGTTACCACCGCGCTGGAAACCGGCCGTGAAATCTGGATGACTGAAGGCCCGATACTGGAAGCTGTATGGGCATCCATTTCCCTGCCCGGCATGTTTCCCGCGATACGCATCAATAATCGCTGGCTGGCGGATGGCGGCCTGGTTAACCCGGTGCCGGTGTCAGTGTGCCGCGCGCTGGGAGCGGAAGTGGTGATTGCTGTCAATCTGAATGGCGATATTGTTGGCAAGCACTTTCAGAAAAACAACAACGTCGCCAAACCGGTCAACCCGGTTATCAGCAAAATCACCGACCTGGTGTCTGAATATGGACTGAATGTTTTCTCGCGTGATGCAAATTCACCGCAACCACCGGGCATGTTTGAATCCATCGCCGGTTCGCTCAACATCATGCAGGATCGCATCACCAAAAGCCGTATGGCCGGCGACCCGCCGGAAATACTGATTGCGCCACGGTTGTCACATATTGGTTTGCTCGAATTTTATCGCGCTGAAGAAGCCATTCGCGAAGGCGAACAATGCGTGGAGCGAGTGATGCCACAGCTTGAGCAGTTGCTGCAAAACTAAAACTTGCACAATATATTGTACATGTTATACTTGTACAGTATATTGTACATTAGGAGCCTGAACTTATGCGTGTGATCAATTTTTCAGAAGCCCGCAACCGATTGAAAAGCGTGCTTGACGAAGTCGTGGCGGATGCAGATTACACCATTATTTCGCGGCGCGACGCGGAAGATGCCGTGGTGATGTCACTTGAGCATTTTAATGGCCTGATGGAAACCGTGCACCTGTTGAAGTCCCCAGCCAATGCCGCGCACCTGCAAAAATCTGTCAAACAGTATCAAAAAGGACAAATCCGACAGCGTCCACTGACTGACGACTGAAGCATAGAATATGGATAGACAACTCGCATGGACAGGTGAAGCCTGGGCTGACTATGTTTATTGGCAAAGCCAGGATAAAAAAACGCTGAAACGAATAAACAGACTGATAAGAGATGCACTGCGCACGCCGTTCAGCGGCATCGGCAAACCTGAAGCGCTGAAAGCCAATCTGGCTGGTTTCTGGTCACGGCGAATTGATGAAAGTAATCGTCTGGTCTACATCGTTGATGACAAACAGCTGGTCATTATTTCCTGCCGCTATCATTACGAGAAATAGGCTCCTCTTTGCGACCTCACAGCAATCTATATCTTGCCGACAAGATTGATAAACAAGCCCTGTGAATCAAAACTCAGGTCGGTGAGGTCATCCGAGAAATCGGTGAAGTTGTAACCCACACCCAGTTTCAGGTTCTTGCCAACATGCCGGTAAATGCCAACCAGCGCGCCGCTGCGCTGGTCCTGCGCTTCCGGCAGGTCGAGCAGGCGCGCTTCCATCAGCGCATCCCATTTGTAGGTCACATGCCAGTCGGCGCGCAGGATGTACAAACTCGCCGTGCTGTCGAAGAACTGCGGGTTCACCCTGTCCTGACTCACCTGCCCCAGGCGGTAGGCATACTTGCCGCCAATGCTCCAGTGCGGGCTAAGATCAACAATCGTATCCAGTGAAAAGATATGGCTTTTCTGAATGAACTCAACCGATGTATTTGTCGTGGTGACCTGCTCGGCGGTCGGCATGTTGTAGAAATAAGTGTATTTCACCAGCGTGTTCCAGCGGTCGTTATCCACCGGGCGGAAACCATAACCAACAACCGCTTCGGTAAACTTGCCGGCAAAGAATTCACCCTGTGAACTCTTGCTGTCAGATATGTTCAGCTTGCCAATCAAACGCCACGAAGGATCAGTCTGGTATTTGGCGCTGCTTTTCAGCAGCCAGGTTTCGCGATTGTTGACGCCGCCGGAGGCGCTTTCGGTATCGTCGGTGCGATACTCCAGCGCCGCCGCGCCCTGCACCGATTCATCATTGTAGCTGACGGTTGCGCCAACTGCGGTGCGTTTGGTGTCGGCGCCACTGCGATCATCTCGCAGCGAACCGGCTTCAATGGTAAAGCCGTAAGACCACCGGTCATTGGGCGCCAGGTCGATGCCCAGCGCGTGCGTCAGACCGGTGGGTACATCACCGTGCGCATAACGTTCTTCACCATACAGACTGATGCTGTCACTGTAGCGCGTACGGAATCCGGTGTTCATGTTGCCGCGACGGGAGCGCACGCCATTGTCGGTGCGCTCGTTATCGAGTAGGTAATTCAGATAAATACTGCTGCGATCCGACAACAAATAGTCGCTGCCCAGTTTGGCGCCGGTGCCGGTCTGGCCGAAAGACAGTTCGCCATCGAGTTTGAGTTTTTCGCTATAGCGATAGCTGCCGCCTGCGCCCAGCCGGTGATTGCTCTGACGGTTGCCAGTGGTGTTGGCGGTCAGCTGTGTGAAGCCATAGGCCAGCCAGTCCTGTCTGGAATCGTAGGTTGCTTCAAACGCCACGTCGAAACGGTTGCCCTGTTTCTGGGTGGCGGCGACCGTACTGGAATTGTCTTCACGCGTATCCAGACGACCGCCGGCGCTGAGCCGCCAGTTTTCATCCAGCAGGTATTCGGCGTCAGCATCAATCGCGGTGGTCTTGAGTGAGTTGCTCTGGTCACGGCTGTCCGCCTTGACATCCAGATTGATGTTTTCGGTAATCGCCATCTTCAGCTTGCCGCCAAACTGCTTGGTGTCATTGGCGGTGAGCTGTCCCGGCGCTGAGAAACCGGCCTCGCGGTTCTGCACATAAAAACTGGCGCTGCCACGCGACCGTTCCACCAGGTCTTCCAGCCGTGCGCTGGCTTCGATGCGGAAAGCATTGGCGCGAGTGTTCGGACTCAGGCCCTGATCGAGCTGGCTGAAACTGAAACCGCCATCGTTGGAATTGAGCGCGCCACTGCCATCGCCTTTGGTGCTGGCGAACTCGGCTTTCAACCAGGCGCCGGCGTTCTTGCGCCAGGTGACATCGATGCCGTTGAGGGTGTTGCTGTTAGTAGCCTCATCCTGTTTACTGGCGGTCAGCCCCAGTTTGACATCATCGTTCAACCAGACATGGGCGCGGCCGCCCACTGCGACATCATTGATTTCGCTGAAGCCTGGTGTGTATTCATAACGCGCCACCAGGTAAACCGGGTTGCCGCTGATGGAGCCGCTGCTGACCAGCAAACCGTCATCGGCGACCGAGCGCAACGGCTGGCTCAGAATGACACGCCCCTGAATATAATCGATATCGTAATCAATCGCCGGGGTCAGGTTTTTCACGCCGATGACAATGCCGGAATCCTTGTCGCGCACTTCGATGCGCAAGCGGTCGGAGCCAATCAGCAAGTCCTGATGACGCAGGAAGTACAGGGAGCCACCGGTGCCGCGGAATTCATCACGCCCGGCAATGGTGCCCGGCTCGGCGGCAAAGCCGTCGATCATCACCTGTTTTTCGCCGAATTCGGTCGCCTGTTCTGATTCATAATGGCCGTTGGCGCCATACAGCCCGCGGTCGATGTGCGCCAGATCGGTATCGAGGTATTCAATATTGAAATTACCCCACATGCCGAAATTGTTGTTGCGTTGCAGCTTGATATACATCTTGCCGGAGGTGGGCGCATTTTCGACTACCGTGGAATCATCACCGAATGTGGGGTACACCAGGTCCGGATCGATGCGGCGGAACAACTGCTGCGGGTCCTTGTTGACGAAATTGGTGAACAACTCGTTGATTGGCCCTTCACGCGTGTCGGCGCTGGCGGTCAGCTCCCAGCCATCGCCCCACCAGTCATTGCTGAACTGGCCGTTGACATAAAACGCCAGGCGGCCGTCAATACTTAAATCATTGTCATAATGCGCATCATCGCCTGTCACCAGTTTCGCCGGGCCGTTGGTGTTGTCTTTCACCGCGGTGATATCAGCGATGCCAACATAGAACCAGTCGTTTTTGGCAAATTCCAGTTCGCGCATGTACAGATCACCATTGCCTTCGGCGTCCAGCACCGCCACTTCAACCGTGTGATAACCCTTGTCAAAAATCTGCTCGGCGACAAATGTGCCGTCATCACTCACCGGCACGCGCCGCCCCGCCAGCCACACGCTGTAACCTTTCGGAATATTGCCGCCATTGACCAGCACGGCGCCGCCCTGCACTGGAATATTGCTGCGCCTGAGATGGTTTTCACCATAACCCACCCGCTGCTCTACTTCGGTGACGCTCTGTTTGAACGCCGCCAGTTCATCTTCGTCGAGTTCATCCACCAGCCATAACGGCAAGGCTTCGGTTTCATCAAAGTTGCCGTCCGCGTCATACACCCGCACCAGGTATTTCAATTCAATGACTGGCGCGCTAAAGCTTTCGAATTGCGCCGCCCAGCTTGCCGTGTTGTCGGCGCTGAGTTCAACCGTCGCCAATGGCGTATCAGTAACGGCCTGGTCGCGTTTGAATAGACGCACTTCTGCGTGATTGATGCTGTTCGGGTAATTGCTGTACAGGCGGAAGTTGACCACATTTTCCGCCAGCTTGGTGTCGGGGTTGTCCTGATACCTGACGCGGTTGGGCCAGGCGGTAATGTTCAAACGCTTGCGCAGTTCCAGATTGTCAAAACGGAACTGGATATCGGCTTTTTCCAGCGCCACATCGGTGCAGCGTTGCAGGTCAGCCACGTTCTTGAACGGGTCGTATTCAGGCTGACCATCGATGGTGATGCGCATCAGGTTGAGCGCATACGGATTGTGCGCGGTCGCCTCACGGTAGATGCGTTCGATATTCAGACCTTCGTTATCTTCCAGCACCGCGAGCTGGTCATACAGAATGGCGACTTCCACCCGCGAGGTATCGGATTTGATAAAGCCGGTGTTGGCGACATCGCGCGACTGCACATAACCCATGCCCTCGTATTCCACCTGCTTGTCATCCAGCCCCAGTTCCTGCTGCACCTTCTCCATGGCGCGGCGCGCGCGTGATGTAGACAGGCCAATGTCATCGCCATACACCATGGCGGTGCGCCGGTCCATGCGCTCGTTGCTGGTGTAGCCGGTAAAGCTGAGGCGCACATTGGAGCGGTCGGAAATTTCATCCATCAGTTTTTTCAAACGGCTGGTGTAACCGGCGGGCAACACCGGCTTGCCATCCTTGAAGCGTATCGCGCGTATCGGGCCGGTTGGCGGGTCATAGGCCAGGGTGATGGTTTCGGCGACTTCCGATTCCGGACAGCTTTGTGGCTCGGCGGTGAACTGCTGGAACGGATCATCATGCCAGAACTCGACTTCAATGCGGCGATTGAGGCTGCGGCCTTTCTCGGTATCGTTGGAGGCCACCGGGAACTGTGCGCCCTTGCCGGTCGAGCTGACCTGGTTGTTGCTCAGCCCCAGCACATCCTGCACCGCCAGCGCCACGCGGCGCGCACGCGCTTTCGACAGCCCCAACTGGTCGCGGTAAATGCGCGAAGCCGTGTCATCAAGCGGCAGGTTGTCGGTGTGACCCACAAAATGCACCACCACATTTTTCTTGTCGCTGAGGTTTTTCAGCACTTCCTTGATCTGGCGGATAAATGCTTTCGGAATATCCACCTGGCCCGGTTGCAAACGCAGGGGTTGAACCAGGTTTTTAAGCCGCGCGCGCTTGGCGCTGCCCGCGCGGTAACTCAGCTTGCACACGGTTTCAGCGCGGCAGACCTTGATGCGATTCAACCGTTCGCCCTTGACCACCACTTCCTTGTCGACCGCGGTTTCGGTGATTTCGTCATACCACACTTGTACTTCCACGCGGCGGTTGCGGCGCTTGCCTGCCTCGGTGTCATTGCTGGCAATGGGTTTGGTGTCGCCCACGCCATCATAGGTGACGGACTCCGGATCCAGATTGAGCGCGCGCATGAAAAATTCGGCGGCGATGGCGGCGCGCGCGCGCGACAGACCGAAGTTGTCGCCGTATTTCGCGCGCAAACCCGGCCCCAGCCTGTCGCTATCGGTATGGCCCACAAAATGCACCCGCACATTGGCGCGATACTTCAGCTTGTCCAGCACCTGCCGCAATTGGGTGACAGCGGATTCGGGAATGTCGGCCTCGCCGGAACGGAAACGAATCGCTGGCGCCGCGTTTTTCAGCTTGAAGGTTTCGACGCTCTTGTCCAGCACTTTCTGGATTTCAATGCGGTCTTCCTCGCGCGGTTTGAAGAAAGTTTCATCCTGCACCCACAGGTTGAACACTTCATCCGGCGGCAGTTGTTTCTCGGTGTTTTCACCCAGCGGGTGCGCGCTCAGCGTGCGCGGCGGCTCCGACACCTTGCCTTCGGGCGCATCATCAAAACCGAGTTCGGCCTGCGCAGGCAATGCCGCCAGTGCAAACAAACCGGTGGTGGCGATGCGCATCCACAATGGCGTTTGCTTATTCATCAAACGCCTCCGGATCCGCCGGCTTGCCGCGCCGCCAGAACAATTCGGTTTCGATTTCCAGCCGGTAGCAACAATTCAGTTCTTCCCAACGATCGGCGATTTCCTGCTTCATCGCATCCAGCCGTTGCTCCACCAGTTCCGGCGGTTCGACATCGCCCATGTAGGCCAGCCGCAATACCGACGGCGCTTCGCGCAGTTTTTCCATCACCAGCGCGATGTGGCCCAGCCATTGCGGGCGCACTTCGGTTGTACCCGGCTCGAACACGCCGTCTGCGATATCCAGCCGCACCACGCGGTGAATCGCTGCGCCGAAGTTGAACTTGAGCATCTTGCCGCGGGTGGCGCGCTGCACGCGCGGATTTTCGGTGGTGATGCGGTAGCCGCTTGGCAGGCTGCGCTCATCCAGCTTGACGATGAAGTTGGAGCCGCGGTCTTCATTCGGTACGATGGCGCAGGTGATGTGGAAGCGGCCGTAGGCATCGGTCTTTGCTTCCAGGCCGCGCGCGGTGACCACCTTCACACTCGGCAGGCCGGCTTCGCCTTCGTCCTGGTAACCGTTGAGGTTGGCGTCGTCAAATACCTTGCCAATCACATCCGAGCAATCGAAGGTCGGGTCCGGCACGATGCGCACGGTGGCGCTGGCCTGTTCCGACGCCGGCTGGCCGTTGCGGTTGTTGATGGCCTGCGCCAGATTCACATACTCGCCTTCGCTGACGCCGGAGCCGGCCACCAGCAACAGCTTGATGGTGCGCACTTCGCTGGTGTTGATTGACAGGTTCGGCCAGGTCAGTTGCAGACCATTGATCACCGGCTCGGTCGGCACATCATCAACCCTCGCGCTGCCGGCGACATATTTGAAACCGGCGGGGAAGTTGTCCACGATATCCAGATCCTGAATCGGCGCCGCCAGCGTATTGCTCAGGGTGATGGTGTACGGCACCAGCTGGCTGCGGGTGACATTCAGCAAGGCCGAGGTTTTGGAAATGCCGATGGCTTCATCCAGTTCCGGATCCAGCGGGATATGGTTGTTGAAGATCTGGCTGGTAAACGGATTGGCGTTGTTGTCCAGCCTGAACTGCAGGTAATAATCCGTGCCCGGCGTGCGCGGCAGCACCGAGGTTGCCGGTGGCTGCTCGGAAGCCTGCACTTCACAACGGTCCGGCGCGGTGGTGAGCTGGTCGGCGGCGCTGCCCGGGCAGGCCGGCACATCAAACGCCGGGTCGGTCAGCGCCAGCGCCGGCGGAATAATCAGCGAAGTTGTGCCGACATAACCTGTTGCTGGCGGCGTAATCTGAATCACATAGGCGTCGCCGACATTACAACTGCCGGGCGCGCTGAAGTTGACATTGAATTTGTAATAACCATCGTCCAGCGTCACCTGGTTTTGCTGCGCCGGGTCGTCGAAACAACCTGCGGGCAAGGGCTGGTTGCCGTTACTGGCGTTGAGCAAGGTCAGCGTCGCGCCGGCGACCGGGGTGCGCAGAATCGCATCGTAGACCACGCCATTGGGATCGATAGGCAGGTTAAGGTTAAAGCTGTTGCCACCGGCGCTGACGCTGATGCCGCTGATGCGTTGCAGTGAATCGGTAAACGGCGTGGCGGAGAAAGCCGAATTCGCCAGACCCAGCATGGCGCTGTTGGCGCCCGCGCCCGGCGCCACATAACGCAGTTCGTATTCGCCGCCGGCCAGGCTGCTGGGAACCAGACCGATAATATTGAACGCGCCGTTGCTGTCGGTAAACACGGTATCCAGCAGGCGGCTGTTGAGATAGATTTCCACGCCCCAGTTGGCCAGCGCGCGTTCGCCGCTGTCGAACACATCATTGAAGTTGGCGTCATGCCATGCGCTGCCGTTCAGCACCGCGATGCCCGGCGCGGAACCGATGTCGATGCTGGCGCTGTCGGAGGCGCTCTGGCTGGCCGCGTTCCAGCTGACGCTGGCGCTGTTGTCGATGGTTGTACCATCCGCCAGACTGCTGTTGATGTCGACCATAAAGCTGACGGTGACCGAACTGCCCGCTTCCAGATCGCCATAGGTCGCGCCAAAGTCGGCGGTGAGCAAACCGCCGGCGATGCTGACGCCGTTGGCCGAACCGTTCATGCGCGCGCTGCCATTAACATAGGCAAGCTGCCCGGCAACCGGCGCATCGATGTCATCGCTGATCACCACATCAGTGGCCACGGTGCTGCCGACATTGTCCACCCGAATCAGGTATTGCAACTGGCCGCCGGCCCGCGCCACGCCGCCACCGACAACCTGCACTTCCTTGGTAATCACCAGTTGCTGCGCGTTACCAATGGCGATAATGGTAGGCTGGTCGCCGTTCTCATCGTTGCCGTCGGCATCGGACAATTCATCCGGCAGCTCATTGGAGCGCAACACGCCCTGGTTGGTAATCAACTGCCCGGCGGCGCCGGTGACGGTCACATCGAAAGTCACCAGCGCGGAGCGGCCGGCGTTGACGGTTCCATTGCCCGGCGTTGGCAACGGCGGCGTGATATCGTTGGAGCTGACATCAATGCCGGCAATCAGCGGCGACACGCCGGGCGCAGCGTCCGCAATCACATTGCCGTTCAACGTGACGCTGTTGGCGACATAGGCGCTGTTGGCGGGTGTGTTGTCGCTCAGCACCACGCCGGTGGCGGGAATCGAACCGGCGTTGCTGATGACAAAGCTGTAGCGCAGGGTGTCGCCGGGATCGACCTGATCCGGCGTGCCGTTATCCACCAGCAGGGTGGCGGTTTTCTGCACGTCCAGTATCGGCAGGTTGCCGACCACGTCCTGGGTCGGGTCGCCGAACACATCGGTGTCCGGGTCATCCGAGGGCTGGCTCGGGAACGGGCCGCTGCCCTGGCCTTCGCCTTCGATCACCGCCTGGTTGGAAATGATGGCGCCGTTGATCACATCGCTGGCGACCACCACATCAAAGGTAATGGTGGCGACATTGTTGGCGCTGGCCGCCGGGTCGGCGCGCATTGCACCCGGCGTGGCGTCTTCCGGCGCATTGATCAGCATGCCGTTTTGCAATGGCGATGCGCCGCCGACATCCGCCACCGGGTTGCCGTTCAGCGTGGTGCTGTTGGCGACATAAGTCGTGTTGGCCGGAATCTGGTCGCGCAACACGGCGTTGACCGCGTTTTCCACGCCGATGTTTTTCGCGGTGATGGTGTAACGCAAGGTATCGCCCTGCGCCAGAATGTTGGGGTCGCCGGTGAGATCCTGCGAGGTTTTTTGCAGGCGGAACGTGGGCGCCGAACCGATCAGGGTTTCGGTGGCGTCTTCATCACCGAACACCAGCGGATCATCCGCGCCGTTGATGTTGGGGTCATCCGATTGCAGCGTGTTGAAATTGGGCGCGGTGACCAGCGCCTGGTTGCGCGCAATGGTGCCGCTGGGCAATACCGCTTGCAGGGTGACTTCGAAACTGATGCTCAGCGTGTCGCTGCCGCCACCGGCTGCGCTCAACGCCAGGTTACGCACATCGAGCAAGCCCACGCCGTTGGCGCCGCCATTGATATTGCTGTTGCTGGCGTCCGCGCCACCCGGTATCACGATGTTGGCCATGCTGCCAGGGACAAAAATGCCCGGCGGCGTGGTCAGCCGGTCCGGTTCATCGGTGAGACTGAAATCCGGAATCGCCACCGGCCCGGTGTTCTGAACGGTGATGGTGTAACGCAGGGTGTCGCCCGGCTCGGCGTTGATGCCGGGATTCTGGCCACTGGTGACATTCTCCACGGTTTTCTGAATCACCAGCACCGGCGATTCGGTGAGCGTGGTTTGCGCATCCTGGAAATCTATCGTCGCCGGCGTGCCGTCGGTGATGGCGCGGTTGTATGTGCGAATCTCACCCACCGCTGCGCCCGCCGGGGTGTCGGCGCTGAACCACTGGGTGGCGCCGGCCAGCGTGGTGAGGTTGACCGCGTTCAGCGAATCCACATCCAGCGCGGCTTCATAAGTCACAATCAGACGCTGGCCCGCGCCGACCTGCGCCGCCGGGGTCTGCATGGTCACGCTCAGCGTGCAGGCGGGCGCGCCGGTGAAGCTGGCGACATAGTCCACGCCTTCGGTGAGCACCGCGCTGACCGGGGTAACGCCATCCGCCTGGAACACCTGTGCGGTGAAATTGGCTGGTGGCGTGTCGCACAAACCGCCATTGGCCTGATCCGGCAGGATGCTGGTCAGCGTCATGTCAAACGCCGGGCCAGTACCGATATTCTGCACGTTCATGGTGTACACCGCGGGCGCGCCAAACTGCACCAGCGCCGGGCCACTCAGGGTCATCACCATGTCGGTGGGTTCAACCACGGTCATGTCACCGGTGGTGACCGGCGCGGTAACGCTTTGCGTGCCATTGTCGCCGTCAATCTGGTTGAAGGTATAACTCGCGGTGTTGTTAAACAGCAGCCCGGCGGTGTTCACCGGCTGGTTGCGCAGCTGTACGGTGAGGTCGATCACCACCTGTTCGCCGGCGGACACATCAATGCCGTCGGCGCCGCTGTCCTGAATAATCAGGTTTTTACTGTCACCCACATTCACCGGCGTCCACGGCTGCGATCCGGCAACGCGGGTTACGCTGACAAACACCAGGTCGGCCGCCGACAGGTTCAGGTCATCGAGAATGCGCACATCGTGCAGTGCGGTGGTTTGCGGTACGCCCGGCACGGTGATGCGGTAGGTAAACGGTTCGCCGATAGAGGCATTGAGGTTGGCCGGATTCTGTTTGTCCAGCGGATTCGCCGCCGGCGTCAGCAAGGTGGCGCTGGCGATATTGCTGGGGCCGTAAATTTCACGCACGCCGGTGACCGCACCGTTGACCGGAACCGCGTCATCATCAAACGAGTAATAGAACTGCACCTGCGCGGTGTTAGTCATGGTCAGCGCGGCGCCAATGTCGGCATCAGCCTGCACGCGGTAAACCACGCGCAAGGTATCGCCCGGCGGAATGGTGTACTGATCGGCAACGCCGGAGTCAAAATCCCAGCTCGCCTGTCCGGTGGCGTTGTTATAAACCGGAATCACATTCGGCAGCACGGTGCCGGCGACCACCAGTTGGGTGCTCACCGGCGTGATGGTCGCTGCGCCGTTGCGCAGACCAAGCGGAATCACATCACGCAGCTCAACATCGTAGGCCGGCGCGGTACCGTTGTTGGTGATGTCGACGGTGTAATCAATCAGCTCGTTGGCGTCGATGATGTTGTCACCACCGGCGGGTGCAGCGGTTTTGGCGACGCTCAAATCCGGTTGCAGCAGATTGAGTGTTTCACTGCCGGTTTCCGGTGTGGCCACGCCACTGGCGATGCTGTAATTCAGCGTTGCGTTATTGGTGAGCGCGATGTTGTTTTGTTGCGGATGCACCAGGTTAAGCACGCGCGCGCGGTACTGAATCACATAATCATCATTGGCGGCATTGTTGTCGGCGGCGTTGGCGACATTGCCGACGGTGATGGTCAGCGTGCTCGGCCCGGTCGCCGGGTTGCCGGTCACGGTGACCGCGGTGGCGGCGATATCGGCATGGCTGAACGGCGCAACAGCGGCATAAGGCGCAGCAGTGTCACCGTTGATAGCAATCAGTTCTTCAAACGCCAGACCCTGCGGCAGCACATCGCTGATCACCACGTTGGGGCTGACGCCTTCCTGCAGGGTAAGACGCAGTTCGTAATCGATGATGTCGCCGATGCGCACATCATTGGCGGCGGTGAGCGCAGGCGAGGTATCCGACAGCCGGGTTTTGACGATGGCGTTGTTGTCGCTGGTGTTGAGCACCGCCACAATCGGCGCGCTGCAATAATCATTCGGCGCGGTGATGGCCGGGCAGCCCGCGCCGGTGCGTTCATCGGCGCTGACGCCGTCCAGCGATGTCCAGTCGGCCAGCGCGTTGTTGTTAATCGCCTGCGCCGCCAGAATGGCATCAGCCAGCACCACGCGGTAGGTCAGCACCAGCGACTGCCCGGCCGGGATATCCAGACTTTCATCGCCATTGTCGCGACCCCACACCAGCGGCCCGGCGGGCGCGCCGGCAGGGGCAGCAACAAATCCAGCCACCGGCGCGCCGCCGATGGTGGCGGTGGGAACAAAGCCGGCGTCGAGCGACATATCCGCCGGCAGCGTGTCAACAATATTGGTGTCGAATGCGGTGCTGCTGCCGTTGTTGGTCAGAGTCAACACATATTCAATAATGTCGCCGGCATCCGGCAGGTCGGTGGCCAGTTTGCCCGGCGTGACGTTGCTGAACACCTTGGTTCCGGCCAGCAAGGGCTCCTGCACGGTTTGCTGCGGCGCGGCCACCGGCCCGGCAGTGGCGCCGCCACCGGTTTCACCATCGGTGTAGTTGGCTGCGGCGGAATTCAGCAGCACATCGTTTTCATTGGTGGCGGCGTCATTGTTGATGCGCGCAAAATAGTTGATGCGAATCACCGGATTTATCGCGCTGGCGGCGGTGTCATTTTCACGGTCGGTGACCACATTGCCGATGTTCCAGGTCACAGTTCCGCTTGCGCCATCGGCCGGGAAGGCGTTGAACGCGATTTCATCCGGCGCCGCGCCATTGATGCTGGCGATGCCCTGGAAGGTATAGCTGATATCAAAGCCGGCATTGTTTTCCAGTATGTAGGCGGCGCTGGCGGGCAGACCATTCGCGGCGAACAGGTCATCGGTAATCACCAGATTGTTGGTGACGCCTTCCGGCAGGGTGATTTCCAGCTGGAAGTTTTTGCGCTCGCCGATGGTGGGCGTCACGCCCGGGTTCAGATCGGTTTTGCTGATGCTGACCGCTGGCACCGTCAGCGTGTTGTTGGTGAAACTCGCCTCGTAATCATTCAGCGTGTCACCGGCGTTGGGCAGCGCGCCGATACGCATGCCCATCACGGTTCCGTCCGCGCCGATGCTGCCGCTGGCGTTGAGCGCGGTGTTGGCGTCGGGCAGTGATGTCCAGCTGGCGGTGATGGTGTTGTCCAGCACTTCCAGCGGTTGCACCACCGAGCTGGCCAGCACGTTAAAGCTGAAACTGAAATTGCCGCCCGGCGGAATCGGCGCCGCAGGATTCATGGTAAAGATGGGACGGTTGGCGTCGAGCGTGGCGATGTCCTCATTCACCGTGGCCGAGTTGCTGCCCGGAATATAGGTCAGATTGGCCACGGCGGTGAGATCATCCAGCACCGCCAGGTTGTAGGCTGGCGCGGTGCCGTTGTTGGTGGCGGTGACGGTGACGGTAATCACGTCATCGGCGTCGGCGTTGGCGACGGCATAGCTCTTGTCGAGCGTAATCAGCGGTTCGCGCACCACGATGTCCGCCGGCCCCAGATTGATGGAAACCGGATTGCCGCCGGCGTCGGTGTAACTCAGTGTCGCCACGGTGCTGCCTGCGCCGGTTCCGCCGTTGCGAATGGTGACGCCCTCGTTGGTCACCGCGCTGTTTTCCACCCGCGCAATAAACGTGGCGGTAAAGTTAAAAGTGGGCCCGGTGGTGAGTTGCTGGTTGCCGAAATTCCATTCCACCACATCATTGGCGCCAGTGCTGGTGCAGGTGGGCGTGAAGCTGCCACCGGGTACAAAACCCGCGCTGCTGTAAGGCGGCGCGCTCAGGTCGATGGTTTGCGCTTCGATGCAACGAATGCCGGGCGGCAGTTCATCGCGAATAATAAAGTTGCCGAGATTCGCCACCGGCATATCCACCTGCAACTGATATTCGATTTCTTCACCGACGACGACATCCTGCGGCCCGACAAATGGCGCAGCGCCGCCCAGCGCGGTGCTGGACAGATTCAGAATGGCCTTGGAATCCGGCGGCGCGGTCAGCGCGGTGATTTCAATGGTCGCGGTCTGTGCGGTGGTGGTGTAGACGCGCGCGCCGCCGATGTTGCTGTTGGGTAACTGTGGCGCGGCCTGGTTACCGCTTGCGCCCGCCAGCGTGTCGTAGCTCATCACCACCGAGTTGAGCAACTGCTGACCCGGCGCCACGGCGTCGTCCGGGTTGGCGCGGTAATACAGTGTCACCGTGTTGCCGGCATCGATGCGTTGCAAGGCCGTGCTGTTGGCGGAATCAATGCTGACCACACCCGGCGTACCGTTGCCCGGCGTGTTGTCGCTGATCACAATCAGGGCTTCGTCGGCTTCATCAATGGCGCCATCGCCGTCATTGTCGAGACCGTCGGTGGTGAAATCCGCCAGCGTCAGCAAATCGCTGGCGTCCAGCGTATCGGTGATGTTGACATCGAAAGCGGGCGCGCGATTAACGCCGCTGTTGGCCGCTTCATTGGTGATGGTGATGCGGTACACATAATCATCATTGGTGTCGCCATCGTTCACCAGTGGCAGGAACGTGCTGCAGGCGGCGCCGACACCGTTTATCGATTCATTACACACTTCCTTGGTGACAATCAGGTTGGGTTCGGTAACAGTCACATCCACCTGGCGGTCGGTAAGTGGCGGATAATTTGGCGATCCGTTGGTGAACACCACCGGCGGCTGGCCGCCCGCACCGTCGAAGTCCACTTCGAATGTCACATTCAGCGTATCGGTGGTAATCGTTGCATGCGTGTTGGGCGGCGCCGAGGCGTCGACTGCATCGTTACGCGTGCGTTTGACGATATCGATGTCGATATTGATGTCGTCCTGAATGATGTTGCTGCCGGTGTTGTAATCCCAGCGCGCCTGGCTGATTTCATCCGGCGGCGCAATCGCAGCCGGCGTGGTGCTGAAACTCACGGCGGACACATTGGCTGCGCCCGCGCCGCTGACCGCATCGGTCTGTGAAATGAAGCCCTGGCCAGCAGCGACATCATCGGTGACGCTGATGTTGCCAATCGAAATCTGGCCAAAGCCGGGAGAAGCAAAACCGAACCAGCCTGCGCTCAGACGATAGGTGCAGTCCTCGCCAATCTGCACATTGGCGGCCTGCGTGCCGGGCGGCAATGCGCCCTGCTCGCTGCAACTGCTGATGGTTTTGCTCAGGTTGAAGCCGATGATGCGGGCGCGGATGCTGTCCAGTGTGTAGTTGTTGGCGACGTTGGTAATCACATTGGTCACCGGCGCCGGATAGGTCAACGGCGTACCGTCCTGCAGGGTGATTTCACCCACCACATCGGCGCGGAAGGTCAGGTCGGCGCCGAGCCCCTGTTTTTGCACGGTGAACACATAGTTGCGAACCTCGCCGGGCGCAATCGGCGAGCCCGTATCACAACGCCAGGTTTCACCCGAAGTGGGCAATACCGGCGTCCACACCGGACGTGGCGTGGCGGGCGGGCTGGCGATGACCGAGCAGGCTGCCGGCGAGGCGGTGACCTGCAAGCCGCCGCCGATAATCACAGTGATAAAGTGATCGTTGGCGTCATGGCCGCCGTTGTTGGTCACTTCCACGTCCAGCGTCAGCGTGTCGGTCGGGTTGCTGATGACATAGGTCTTGTTGGGATCGCCACGGTTAATGGTGATGTCCAGATCCGCCGGTGACGGATTCACCGTCAGGTTGCCGGGGTTCACCGTGCCTACGACTTCGCCACAGGTGTTGCGAATGTCCACCGACAACTGGTTCACCAGCGGCGCAGCCACATTGGGGTCGGCGCCGTTGGCGGCGGTTTCATCCTCGATATCCGGGTCGGCGGTGATATCAAAGTCGCTTATCTTGACGATGTTGATGGTCAGCGTGACCACGTCGCCGGCGCGTATCAGGTTGTCCTGTGGCGCTACGCCGGTGGAGCTGCTGAGACTGATATCCAGCGTGGTGTTGTTTTCAAAATTCACCGCATCCAGATTGGTCACCGTGGCGGTGTCGACCATGCCGTCGTAGACGCCAAAACGTGGCGTGGTGTTGACTGCGTTCAGCAGCACATCCGACGTCCCGGGGTTATCCACCTGCGAAATATCCAGCGCATAACCGGCCGGCAATATGTCGGTCAGCGTCACGTTGCGCACCGAACCGTTGGCGTTGTTGGCGATGGTAATGGTGAGCACACCCTTGCTGCCCAGCGGTTGCGCCGGATTGCTGCCGGTAATGCTGTGGGTGACCACAATGTCGCCCGCGTCAACATCCGAGCCGCTGATTTGCGAATCGGTATCGATTACCGATGAGGGCAGATTGTTGACGCCGCCATTGAAGCCGGTATCAATGCCACCCGCCGGCGGTTGTGCTTCACAACCCCATTCGATGCGCGCATCGGCGCCGGTGATATTACACAGGGTTTGCATCCTGCCGACAAAATAAATCTGCGCCTGACCGCCCTGCAGGGTATCGACAAACGCCGCGACTTCATCATTGCCCGGATTGCCGAACGGGTCATCGATGTCTTCGGTGGTGTTGGTGGCGCTGCCTGTTGGCGCAATACAATTTGGCGCGCCGGGTGAAGCGCCGTTGGCCGCCAGCGTGGCGTTGGCTTCCGAGTTACAGATTTCAACAATGTTGAAGTTGGGCGCATTATCCAGCGGCGGGCTGATGGTTTCGCTGATGAAGCTGTACACATTGTTGGTCAGCAAGTCTTCCAGATCGGCGCGCGCCTGGCCGGAGCTGTTGTCCACCGTCAGGCGCCAGATGACATCGTCCTGCGCGCCGCCGAACACATCATCGGTGTACTGGCTGGCGGACTGGTTGGCGTCGACATTGCGCCCTTGCAGGCTAAGCACCGGCGCTGGCTGGCGCAGTGGCAGGGTAAAGATATTGCTGCTGGCGGCCTGCGGCGGCGGGCCACAGAACAGGCCGTAGCTGGCGGTGGCCTGAATATCCAGATTGGCGGCGACCAGCCCTTCCTCACGAAAACCGCCGGCGACATTGCGGCGCACGCGGAAACGAATTTCGATTTCCTGCGGTGTGCCCGGCCCGGTGTTGAACGCGCTGTACAGATTGGCCAGTTCGGGAATGTTGGCCGGCGACCAGGTAATCAGTTCATTGTTCACACCACTGACGCTGGCGTCACCGGCAAAACCGGTTCCCGGCGCGCCGTCGACGAAGTAGGTGGTGGAGCCCGGCACATAGGTCAAACCGGAGGCCATCAGGTTTTCGGTAACCACCACATTGGTCAGCAATACACTGCCGGTGTTGGTGACCCGCAGACGAATTTCACTTTCGTTACACAGCTCGCAATAACTGTTGTTGGAATCGTGCGTCAGGGTCAGCTGCGTCGGCGCCAGCACGATGCCCGGCGCAGTCTGGGTGTTGATTATCGGCGCGCCGCAACCCCATTCGTTTTCCGAAACAATATCTTCGCCCGGCCCCTGGAAACAGGTGGTGTTGTCGATAACCGTTTCAATATCGATGTTGAAGGACGCGCCGGCGGCCAGATCGCCCAGGCTCCATGTAATCAACTGCCCGGTGGCGGTGACCGGGCCAACCGTGGTGGGCGCCGGTGTGGAGGTATTGAAGGTCATGCCCACCGGCAGGTTGATGCGGTATTCGGCATTCACCGCTGTGCCGGTGCCCACATTGGTGATTTGCGCGCGGAACGCATAGTTGGTGGAGTCGAGCAGAATAATGTCCGGCGGGAAAAACTCCATTTCCAGCTGGCCCGACAGAATTTGCGGCGAGGCGGTAATCGCCACATTGTAATCGCGGTCGCTGTCAGTCGCGCCGGCATCCGGCGAGGTGTGCTCACTGTCGTAGAACAGGCTGGCATCCATCGCGCCGGGCAAGGCCGGGCTGCGCAAACGCACATTGAAGGTGGCGCTGCCATCAGCAGTCAGGTCATCGGTGGACGGTACAACCGTCATCTGAATGTCATTGCCCGTGCGCGTTGCGTTTATCGCAAGGCCGCCCAGTGATCCGCCATAGCTGATGTCGGTTGCCGGGTCGCCCGCATTGCCGGCAGCATCGACAAATTCAAAGTTGCTATCGTTGAACTGCAACAGAATATTGTCGGCTTCGGTGTCGGCATTGGGGCCGGTCACGTTCAATGTCACCGGCACCACCGAGCACACGGATACCGGGTTGCCATTGTTGAACACGGCGGACAGGTCGGGGGTTGCGCGTTCAATATTGACATTGACCGCCTGCACAAAATCGGATGTGCCGAGACAGCTCAATGGCCCGGATGCAACCGTCAGGGTAGTGTTTTCCAGATAGCCGCCAATATTGGCTTCATCCAGCGGGTCGCCATTGCCATCCAGGTTGCCCTCCGGCGAGGTAGCCGTATAGGTAATGATCAGGGTGTGATCTTCCATGTTGGCGGGCAAGGCGTTACACCCTGCCGGCGACAGTGAACCGAGATCGGTAATCACCATCGGACCGCTGCCGTCGCCACCGGTGAAGTCGCCAGCCGCCGGGTTCAGGTCGGCGTCACACAGGGTGGCGCCGTCGCTGATGCGGGTGATGGTGACATGCACATCGTTGCGGTTATTGGTCAGCACCAGCGGCGCGCCTGTGCCGGCGGCGCTGCGCAACTCGGCGGTAAAACTGCTGCCGGACCAGACGCCGCTGAAACCGGCCGGGAAAGTGTAGGTGACGTTGAAGGGAATGAATTCGCCTTCGCGCGGTTGGCTGTCGGCCACGCCATCGGTATCAGCCGCGCCGGCCTGAAAATTGCCATCGCCGCCAACCGTGATATTGGTCGTGGCGCCGCCCGCCGGATTTTCATTCAGGATAAAACCGGCCGAGTCGCTGTTGTTGATGCCGCAGGCGGCATAGTCCATGGTGGCGGTGTTGGAAATTGTCTGCCCCACCGGACACACGCCTGAAGCACCCGCGGTGAAATCGATCGTCAACGTTGGCAGTGGCGACAGATCAGCACGGTCGCCCCGCCAGGTAATATCCGCCTGATCCGGTATCACATTACCGGCGGTATAAGGCGCGCCATTCACCAGCACTTCAGTCGTTGGCGGAATGCTGTTGATGACCACGCCGGTGACGCCTAGCGGCAAGGTATCTGTGACAACAAAATCCTGATTGGTGGGCGCGCCGTCATCCGGCAGGTTGCCGGTGTTGGTTCCACCCAGCGTCAACGTATAGGAACCGGGATTGCCGATGTTAATCGCGCCGGCGGAAACCGTTTTGGTCACGTTTACATCCGGCACATTGGTCGTGGTGGTGGATGAAAAACGCAGTGGCGGGAAGAAGTCGGTGCCGCAGGCGTTTTGATAGGACGGTATCCAGTTGATGTTCTGATCCGCTGGTGGCGGACAGGAACTGGTGCTGACATTGAACACCAGATTTTCCGACGCGCCTGCCGCCAGCGTGCCGTTATAGGTGAACACGCCACCGGCATAAGACCAGTTGGGCGATGACGCATTATCAACCGTGATGTTGTACACACTGAGGTTGGCGGCATTGAGTGAAATGTTTTTCGCCACTCCGGTTCCGGTATTCTGCACTGGCACAGTTACGTTGACGCCACCTGCGCCAAACGGAATCGAAATATTCGGCGGCGTGTAATCCAGAAACGGATTCTGCAAATCAAACGGCGCCGCATCGAAAAAGCTGCTGGTCGCGCCCAGCCGCTCCACCACGCTGACATCGTTTTGCAACACCGGACAACTGGTGGCGTTGGGATCAACCGCAACCGTGGCGAGAATCTGCACATCCACCTGCTGGCCGGGCGCGATGTAATCAATGGTGTACTGGTTGGCCGCCGGGCCGGGTGAGCCGGGTGGTGAAGGCGGCGGATTGATAATCAGGTTGGTCAGATCCGGCGCCAGCACATCGGTGAGCACCACATCGAAAACGCCGCCCTGCCCTGCGCCCAGAATCGACACGGTGAATTCCACCGTATCGCCATCACCGGCCAAAGGCGTGACGGCTGTTTTCAGCACCGCCACATCGCCCCGGCGCACATCGATATTGCGCGTCGTGCTACGGCTCTGGCTGGTGGCGGTATCATTATCCACCTCGTTGTAGCCGACATTAAAGTCAACGGCATACGTGCCTGCCGCTACCGATGGCGCAACATTGTCTGTGGTCAAGCCGAAAGCAAAGTCATAGCGGCAGCCGGGCAGGATATCGGTGTTGGCGGGCAGGTTGAAGGTAATGGTGTTGCCAGCCTGGGTGGCGCTGACGCCGGCAAGCGCGTTACATGCGGCCGATGCGGTCACACCGACATTGAAAGGGGACGCCGGCAGACGAAAACCGTTTTGCACATTCACGCTGATGCTGGCGTCGAATGCCGAATCATTTACCGGCAAGCCAGCAGCAAGGTTTTCTACAGTCAGAACAAACTGGTCACCTGTTGTATTGGTGACGTCATTGCCGCCATTCCATGTGCCGCCAGCATCCATGTAAGCATTGCCGCGCGCCGGGTCGGCGCTGGTAAAACTGGTGTTGAGACTGAGGTTGGCGACAGCATGGGCATTTTCAGCAGGCGACAGCAGGCCGATACCCATCAGCAGCATAGCTGCCAGCGAGCCCCCCTGTCGACGCTTGTTAACCCCTGCGATCATGCAATTTTCCGTCAGGCCAAAATTATTATTGTCTGTTTTTTACCATTTCAGTCAGGCGATTATGGCGCCCGACGCCTGTACACAATGTGCGCAACTTCCCAAAACAGACAGGCGCGTCCGGCACGCCGGCATCCGGATAAGCCGGAATGCCGCCATGCATGAATTTATCATCATTCCATATTCAGAAAAGATTGATACTACTATGACTTTCGTGACATTTTGCGCCAATTCCACTGCGCATCGGGTGATCAGGAAGCTGGCAGGAAGTCGATCGGGTACAGAATGGTTACTGCCGGTACGCCTTCTTTCTTGCCAAAATTAAATTTTAGTACACGCGCCACAATTTTGGCCTCCAGCCCCGGCGAATCCATGTCGCTGGACTCGATTTTACATTTCGACACTGAACCGTCCGGCTCAATGGTTAGACGCAGTACAATTTTACCCTGCAACGTGGGATTATTGCGCAGTTCACGGTTGTAAATGCGGTACAGCGCGGATTTGTAACGGTCGAACACAATCTGGATTTCTTCATCCGTGCGTGACGGGCCAGGCCCGCCACTGAGCGGGCGCTCCTCACCGAAGAAATCACTGCCGATGGCGGATTCCACCCGCTCGAAACCGACGCCTTTCAGCCCCTTGCCGGCGCCGCCGACATCACGACTGAGCGCAGCCGTGTTGATGCCTCCACTGCCGCCAGTCGCCTGCGCAGTGACAATCGAGCGTGAGGATTTTTTCGCGATCTTGCCCTTGCTGCTGATGCGCGCCCTGGCGCCCAGTTTTTTCTGCGGCCCGGTGTTGATCAGGTCGGAGAAATTGTTCTTGAACGCCAGCAGACCAGCGCTCTCCGCTTTCTTGCGCGCCACCTGTGCTTTCTTGGTAGTCGGCTTGGGCGCTTTTTTCTGCGGCTTCTTGTCCTTGGCCTGCGGTTCGGGCTTTTCAATTTCTTTCGGTGGCGGCGGTGGCGGTGGCGGTTTTTTCTCGATCACCAGCTGCGCCAGACGCTCCGGGACTTTCACCGGCTCCAGCTTGTCCGGAATCGGCACTACCCACATCGGAATCAGAACGCCCAGCAGGATAGCGATGAACAGCGCTGTGGCCAGAATCCGGCGGAAGCGTTTTTCGTCTTCGCCACCGGTGTTCCACGGCATCACTATCGGACGGTATGGCAACTCCTCCATTTCGCGTTCGATAACGAAATCATGCTGGGCTTCTTCCTCGATTTCTTCCAGTGTGGCGCTTTCTTCATTGAGAATATTGACCCGCGCGGTCAGGCTTTGCACGCTTTCCTCGCCGGCATGGTAGCGGCTCTGCAATTCAGCAACGCGCGCATCGTAGCTGATGACCATGTCGCGCACACGCTGCGTGTGCGCCCGCGCTTTTTCCGGGTCATATTCATCGCCCCAGAACAGATCGGCGCCTCCCTGTTTTTGCAACTGGTCGAGGCGGTCACTGATTTCACTCAGCAGGGTAAAACGCTGACGATCCTTGAGCAGGCTTTTCAGTTCTTCATCAAGCGCTTTTTGCTGGTCTTCCAGTTCAACCAGCTCCTCATAGGTCTGACCAATCTTGCGATTGATTTCTTCCTGGCGCTCTTTAATGCTCTTGCTCACAATAACAACTTATCCCTGTTGTGATGCTTTCTGGATAACCGCGAGCGAAATCTTGCCGTAGCCAGCAGCGGTGCAACTGGACATGACTTTTTTCAGCAATTTGAACGGCAGGGTGCGATGCGCCAGCACAGTCACTTCCTTGCTTTCGGCCACCGCCCTGGTGCGAATGCCGATGACTTTTTTCTTCTGTTCGAGCAGTCGTTGCTTGATGGGTTCGATGACCGAATCTTTCGAGTCGATGACATCCTGGGTGGCGATAACCACATCACCCTGCACCAGCACATTCTCTTCTGTCACCAGGATAATAACGGTCTCACGCGGTTTGGCGTCGACGATGGAATCGGGCAACAGAATGTTTTTCGGCGGCTCCAACACTTCGCTTGAGGAAGAGTTGACCAGCAGGAAGAACACCAGAATGGTAAACACATCCATCAACGACACCAGATTCAGGCTGGCTTTTTTCTGCCTGCCGGAGCGCGCCATGCGTTTCATTCGGCGGTTTTGCTTCATGGCGCATCTCCTATGGAAATGGCGGGAAACAGTTCGATTTCCTGCGGCTCGGGGTTGTCGCCCTGCACCACTTCTGCAACGCGGGTGGCGTCCATAATTCTCACCAGATCCTCGTATTCAATATCTGGCTCCAGCAGGATGGTGACATCGCGCTTGTCGACATACTCCGCCTTGATTTTGAGCAGGTACTCGGACAGCGTGCGCACATCGTATTCATCGTCCACTTTGGGAAAGCGCACCAGAATGCTTTTGCCATTGCCAATTTCGATGCCCTTGTCGCGCACAATCACTTCAATCGCCAGTTTGGGCTTGTCCACTTTGCTGGCGTCGCCGGCGCCAACCGGCAGGTTCAACTCCAGAATCACCATGCGCGAAAACACGGCGGATATCAGCAAAAACGGCACCAACACCACCATCAAATTAAGGAATGAGGTGATTTCCAGCTCCGGCGGCTCCTTGTCGGGCCGCTTGTAATGGTGCCGTCTAGCCATTCTGCGCAGCCAGCGTTGCCTGGCGTTTCGCGAAATCGGCAATCAGGTTGAGGGTTTTGACGGACGCCATTTCCAGGCTGTCGATAATCTCGGTGGTTTTGGAAGTCAGCATGGCGTGAATAATCAGCAGAGGGATTGCCGCCATCAAACCGAACGCAGTGGTGTTCATCGCCACCGAAATACTGGCGGAAAGCAGATCGGCCTTTTCCGCCGGATCCGCATTGGCCACTGCGGTAAAAGCTTCAATCAAACCCATAATGGTGCCGAGCAGACCAAGCAGGGTGGCAATGTTCGAGAACAGCGCAACATAGGGGGTGCGTTTTTCAAGCTGCGGGATGATTTCCATCATACTTTCCTCCATCGCGATTTCGATATCATCGCGCCGCCGCACCGAACCCTGCCGAGCCAGCCCCATCTTGAGCAACTGTGCAATCGCGGAGTCATCATCGCCCAGCATGTTGCGCGCCTTGTCGAAATCACCCTCTTCCAGAACAGGATGCACCTCGTCCCATACTTTTTTGTTCTGGCTTTTGACGGATGCCAGTTTGATCCAGCGCTCGATGGCAATGGCGAGACCTATGGCAAACACCATCAGAATGGGATACATGAACGCCCCACCGGTCTGAAAGAACTCGAATAAAGTATCTAGAAATCCCATCTTGTTACCCTCTTATTGGTTATTCTGTGGCGTGTGGCTGAGCCGGTAAAACTCGAGCTCACGCA
>JALWPK010000210.1 GCA_026995045.1 Gammaproteobacteria bacterium
ATTGGCGACCACCTGGGCGGATATCTTCATCGACTCCAGCACGGTAACGCCGCTGCCGGAGAGGATGCTGAAAGTGCGGGTGAACAATGCAGCGTTAAGGCCGCGCACCAGTTTGGAAATTACCGGCAGTTTGAACAGAAACAGGTGCCAGCGTCGTTGCCAGGCGGGTTTGGTCATCAAATATTTAAAGCCTATTATCAGGCCGACGATGGCGGCAAACAGCGCCATGCCCCAGTCAACAAAAAAGTCGCTGATGGTGATCAGGGTTTTGGTCAGGCCCGGCAGTTCCTGACCTATATCATCGAACACCGACACCACCTGAGGCACGATGTTAGTCATCAGAAAAATTACAATCGCGACCGCGAAAAACGTCAGAAACGCCGGATAGATTAATGCCTGCCGCACCTTGCCCTGCAACTCTTGCTGGTTTTCGGTGTAATCGGCAAGGCGCTCCAGCACGGTGTCGAGATGACCGGACTGTTCGCCAGCGTCGACCGTGGCGCGATACAGCTGCGGGAACACCTTGGGAAATTCGCCCAGCCCGGCGGCCAGGGTGTGGCCTTCCAGCACCTTGGAGCGCACCGCATACATCATGGTTTTGATGCGCTGTTTTTCGCTCTGGTTGGCGACCGCGGCCAGCGCTTCTTCCAGTGGTAGCGCCGCCTGCACCAGCGTCGCCAGCTGACGCGTTATCAGAGCCAGTTCGGTGGCGCTGATGCCGCGCTGAAACAGTTGGGAGAGAAAGCCGCTGCTGGCGGTTTTTTCGCCGCCGGATTTTTTCGCCTGCGATACCGCCGCTTCGATTTGCAGCGGCATCAGCCCCTTGTCACGCAGCAGCTGGCGCACCTGGCGCGCGGTGTCACCTTCGGCTACGCCCTTGCGCTCTCTGCCTTTGGCGTCCAGCGCAACGTATTCAAAAGCAGCCATGACGGTGTCAGTCTTCCTGGCTGACGCGCAGCACTTCTTCCAGTGAAGTTTCGCCGCGCAGGATCATGCGCTTGCCATCCTGCAGCAGGCTTTTGCTGTAAGTGCGGGCGTATTTGTCCATCGCATGTTCGCCTTCGCCGTCGTGAATCATGTCCTTGAGAGTATCGTCGACGGGCACGAATTCGTACAGGCCGGAACGGCCGACATAACCCAGCTGGTTGCACTGTTCACAACCTTTGGCGGAGTACACGGTGATTTCGTGATCGGCAGGCAGCTCCAGCCACTCGCGTTCGCTTTCGGTGATGGGGTGCGGTTGCTTGCAATGCGGACACAGCTTGCGCACCAGCCGCTGCGCCAGTACGCCGATTAAACTGGATGACAGCAAAAACGGCTCCACGCCCATGTCGCGCAGACGGGTGATGGCGCCGATAGCGCTGTTGGTGTGCAGGGTGGACAGCACCAGATGGCCGGTGAGCGATGCCTGTACTGCAATCGAGGCGGTTTCCAGATCGCGGATTTCGCCAATCATCACCACGTCCGGGTCCTGACGCAGAATCGAGCGCAGACCACGGGCGAAGGTCATTTCCACCTTGGTGTTGACCTGGGTCTGGCCGATGCCATCGATGTAATACTCGATCGGGTCTTCGACGGTGAGGATGTTGCGCGACTTCACGTTGAGGCGTGACAGGCCGGCATACAGTGTGGTGGTTTTACCGCTGCCGGTGGGGCCGGTGACCAGAATAATGCCGTGCGGACGGTGCAGCAATTCGTCAAAGGCTTTCAGCGCCTGTGGCTCCATGCCGAGTTGCTCCAGATCGAGACGGCCCGCCTGTTTGTCGAGCAGACGCATCACCACGCGTTCGCCGTGCCCGGAGGGCAGGGTGGAAACGCGCACATCCACCGGGCGACCGGCGACGCGCAGCGAGATGCGGCCATCCTGCGGCAGGCGTTTTTCGGCGATGTCGAGCTTCGCCATCACCTTGATGCGTGAAATCACCAGCGGTGCGATATTGCCAGGCGGCTGCAGAATTTCGCGCAGCATGCCGTCGACGCGAAAACGCACGCGCATGCGGTTTTCAAACGGTTCGATATGAATATCCGAGGCGTTAACCTTGATGGCTTCGGTGAGCAGGGCGTTGATCAACCGAATGATGGGCGCGTCGTCATCCGCCTCCATCAGGTCTTCCGGCTCCAGCGTTTCCGCCAGCTGGTCGAGGTCGAGTTCGTCGCCGACGCCTTCCATCATCGCCATCGCCTGATCCGAACCCTGCTCATAGGTCTGCGCCAGCAGCGCGGCGAACTGTTCCTCGCTGGCGGCGTCGAGGCTGAGCTTGCGCCCGGTAACGCGCTTCACCTCAGGCAGAATCGCCGGGTTGAAATCATCGCGATGAATAATGTGGACGCTGTCGTCCTCGATGCGGCTGATGAGCACGCCGTGGCGCTTGGCGAATGCGTAAGGCAGTCGTTGCGGCGTCAGTTCGCTATCGTTTTGATGCGGTGTCTGCTGCGGGGCTTGTGGCAGGGTTTCAGAAGAAGTTGTCATCGTCTTCATCATCCCAGTCGAAGTCGTCAACCGGTTCGGCCTTCACCTGCGCCTTGTCCAGTTTTGCGGGAATGCGCTCGGGCAGTTGGGGTTCAATCGCGTCAAGCGCATCGAAACCGTCGTCATTGACGCGTTGTTGCAGGCTGCGCAGATAGTTGTATTTTTCATTGGTGATGTAGGCGGCGTCACTCTGGTCGCGCAGAATGCTGGGTCGCAGGAACACCATCAGGTTCTGCTTGTCCTTGCTGGTGGAATTGGACTGGAACAGCCGCCCCAGCAGGGGAATGTCGCCCAGCAGCGGCACCTTGGTTTCGGTTTCGTTGATGTTTTCCTCGATCAGGCCGCCCAGCACCAGAATGCCGCCGTCTTCCACCAGCACGCTGGTTTTGATCGAGCGCTTGCGCGTGGTCGGGCCGCTGATTTCGCTGGTGGCGATGACGTCCGATACTTCCTGCTCCAGGTCCAGTTTGATGGTGTCGCCTTCGTTGATCTGCGGGGTGACTTTCAACGTCAGGCCCACATCCTGGCGCTCAATGGTCTGGAACGGATTGGTGGCGGTGGTGGCGGCGTTGGTGAACTGGCCGGTGACGAACGGCACGTTCTGGCCGACCACAATTTCGGCTTCTTCGTTATCCAGGGTGACAATGCTGGGAGTGGACAGGATGTTGGTGGCCGAATCGGTCGCCAGCGCGCGCATCAGCAGCGCATAACGGGTGCCGTTGCTGTTGGTTCCGCCGCCCGCCAGGGTGAGGCCGGATGACACCGCGCTGCCGATGGCGGTTGCGTCGCCTGAGCCCAGCGCGGCCAGGATGCTGCCCAGTCCGCCGAAATTGCTGAGGCCAATCGGCACATTGGAATTGCTGCTTTGCGAGCCGTCCACCGCGATGCCGACGCCGACTTCCTTGTCCTTGGTGGTGGAGATTTCAGCGATGATGGCTTCAATCAGCACCTGCGCGCGGCGAATGTCGAGCTGGCGCACCACCGCCTTGATGCCGCGAATCGCATTCGGGTCGGCGGAAATTATCAGCGCATTGGTTTCTTCATCAGCCTGGATGATGGCGCCGGAGCCAACCAGACTGCCGCTGTTGCTGGCCTTGCCCGCGGCCTTGGCGGCTGCGGCCGCCGCAGGCAGGCGCGAGCGCACCGCGCCCTTGGTTTTGCCGCCGGGCGTGGTCAGGCCGGTGAGAATCTTGACCAGATTTTCCGCCTTGGCGTATTTCAGATAAATCACGTGAATGTTGCCGCCGTCTTCCAGCGGCGTGTCCAGATGCT
>JALWPK010000211.1 GCA_026995045.1 Gammaproteobacteria bacterium
TTTGCACGCTATTTAATGCCGCTCCCTTGCGAACATTGTCGGAAACCACCCACATATCCAGGCCTTTTTCGCAGGAAATGTCCTCGCGCACGCGGCCGACATACACCGGGTCGTTGTTGGCGCCTTCAGTAACCGCGGTGGGATAGCCGCCGTCCTTGCGCTCGTCGAGCACTTCCACGCCCTCGGCCTGTTTAAGCAATTCCAGCGCTTGCCCGGCGGTGATTTTGTCGCGGGTTTCGATGTGCACGGCCTCGGAATGGCCATAGAACACCGGCACGCGAACTGCGGTGGGGTTCACCATGATGGAGTCGTCCTCGAAAATCTTGCGGGTTTCCCATACCATTTTCATTTCTTCCTTGGTGTAGCCATTGTCGAGGAACACGTCGATTTGCGGCAGCGCGTTGAACGCAATCTGCTTGGGATACACTTCCGCCTCAAACGGCTTGCAGTTGAGCAGTTTCGCGGTCTGGCCGGCCAGTTCTTCAATCGCTTCCTTGCCGGTGCCGGACACCGCCTGGTAGGTGGCGACGTTGATGCGGGTCAGGCCCACCGCGTCGCGAATCGGCTTCAGCGCCACCAGCATCTGGATGGTGGAGCAGTTGGGATTGGCGATGATGCCGCGGTTGGTGTAACCGGCAATCGCATGCGGATTGACTTCCGGCACCACCAGCGGAATATCGTCGTCGTAGCGGAACTGTGAAGTGTTGTCGACCACCACGCAACCGGCTTCGGCGGCTTTCGGCGCCATCACTTTGGAAATGGACGCGCCCGCCGAGAACAGGCCAATCTGCGCCTGCGACCAGTCAAACTCATCCGCGTCCTGCACCGTGAGCATCTTGTCGCCAAACTCGACTTTTTTGCCCACCGAGCGGCTGCTGGCCAGCGCGTACACTTCGCCCACCGGAAAATTGCGCTCGGCCAGGATGGACAACATGGTTTCCCCGACTGCGCCGGTGGCGCCCAAAACTGCTACGTTGTATTGTTTACTCATGTGAAATTTTCTTTAACCGATGATTGAAAAGCGTTTCCGCGAATGAACGCAAATAAACGCTATTGTTGTTTCTGTCACTAATCCACCAAAAACGAATTGCATACTTGTGCCGCTGGCGAATCAATTCCGTGCGCGCCACACAACCCTGTCCCTGGCGTTAATTTGCGTTCATTAGCGGAAAACCATTCATAACATTTCCAGCACCGCATCGCCCATCGCTTCGGTGCCGACTTCCGCGCAGCCTTCGGCCATGATGTCCGGCGTGCGCAGCCCCTTGTCCAGCACCCGGCCCACCGCGTCTTCAATCTGCTGCGCTTCGGCCGGCTGGTTGAGGCTGTAGCGCAGCATCATCGCGACCGACAGAATCGTCGCCAGCGGGTTGGCCACGCCCTTGCCGGCGATGTCCGGCGCGGAGCCGTGTATCGGTTCGTACATGCCCTTGCTGTTGGCGTCCAGCGAGGCCGAAGGCAGCATGCCGATGGAGCCGGTCAGCATGGCGGCGGCATCGGACAGGATATCACCAAACATGTTCTTGGTAACCATCACGTCAAACTGTTTGGGCCATTTCACCAGCTGCATGGCGGCGTTGTCGACATACATGTGGCTGAGTTCGACTTCGCTGTATTCGCCACCGACCTTTTCCACCCGCTCGCGCCACAGCTCGGACACTTCCAGCACATTGGCCTTGTCCACCGAGCACAGTTTTTTGCCGCGCTTCATCGCAATATCGAACGCGACGCGCGCAATGCGGTCGACCTCGGATTCCCTGTAAACCAGCGTGTTAAAACCTTCGCGTTCGCCATTGTCGAGCTCGCGGATGCCGCGCGGCTCGCCGAAATAGATGCCGCCGGTGAGTTCGCGCACAATCATGATGTCGAGCCCGGCCACCACCTCGGCTTTCAGGGATGAGGCCGCCGCCAGTTGCGGGTACAGAATCGCCGGGCGCAGGTTGGCGAACAGCTCCAGCTCGGCGCGCAGACCCAGCAGGCCGCGTTCGGGGCGCAGTTCACGCGGCAGGCTTTCGTATTGCGGGCCGCCAACGGCGCCAAGCAGTATGGCGTCGCACTGCTTCACCAGCGCCAGGGTTTCATCCGGCAGCGGCTTGCCCGCAGCATCGTAACCCGCGCCGCCCACCGGCGCTTCGTGCAGCTCGATATCGAGCCCGTTCTGTTTCAGCACATTCAGCAGCTTGACCGCTTCGGCGACAATTTCGATGCCGATGCCGTCACCGGGCAGAATCGCGATTTTCTTGCTCATGGCCATTCCGGAAAATCATCAATCAGGTGAAAAAGAGGCGGGATTATACGCGATTTCCGCCCGCAGGGTGAGGCGAGAGGAGATGACAAAGTAAACCTTTATCGCAGCAATGCCGGTGTCATTCGGGAATTCATCGCCACGGGCCGGGCGCATCCCATAGCCCTTTGAACTCTCCTCCGCTGGCAAGCACCCTTGCGATGGGGCCGAGGAAAGCTTCGATGGCCTCGACAATATCAACAAAGCTGACAGGCGCATCCTGCAGCCGGTTCTTCCGCACAAATCCCTGCCATTGGGTTTGCCTGGCCGGCTCTCTGGCAAAGTCGCCCGTTAAGGCGACAGGCTCGGCGGGAATCGTTGTTCCCCGAGTGGAGAACGTTTTTCCAATGGCCTGCGCTATCGTCCGGCCCTCGAAGTCGAATTGACGGGTGAGCAGCCAGATGTCGAAGAAATCCTTTACGCGACTGTTGATGACTCCCAACTTGACCATTGCCTCGAACTTTTCGGCGATGGCGCTCTCCCGGCTGTATCCCCTCAGCCGGGGGGCTGGCAGTTCTAGAATCGTCGGGTAGTCTGTCATTTCAGATCCGGGGACAATGACATCACCACACCCGATATCGATCTGCATGGCGATACGGGCTGTTCCAAGTGTCCCACGGAGCAAGACGCGGACACCGGCATAATCGGCGTCCTCCACGATGCGCTCTGCGCTGACGCTTTCCGGATCGAAAACCAGCCCATCGGGATCGACCGCTTGCATGCAGATATCCTTCACGACAGCGACAATCGCATCGATGCTGTTATCGGTGATGCCTAGCAGGTCGATGTCCATAGTAGGCCGTGTGACAGGCGCCTGCCACGCGGTAAACATCAGCGCGCCCTTGAGAACGAATTTCCCCGCATGAGTGGACCTCGACAGGCGATAGAGGAACCGCTCCATGGCGAAATATTGCAGCAGTTAATTGAAAGGACGATTTGTCTCGCGCGCCTTGTTGAGCAGACGTTGGCGTACAGAGGCAGCGATGTTGGGACCCCGTTGTTTTGTCACAGCAAAGCCTCCAGGTAAGGCCGCATCACCTTTTCCACCCGGCAGATGCGCGCATACGCCATGAGCTTGTCAATCTGGACGCGCCTGCTGCCCACATAACGTTTCAGTGCTTCAACCGCCGTGTCGAGCCCGATTTTGTTGCGGTACTTGAAACAATCGGCCAGCGTCTTCTCCACACCGTAGATGCGCACGAGCACGCCATCCACCTCGTGGATCTCGATCCCCTCGGAGTGCGCCTTGCCCGTAAACCAGAAGACGCGGATGGGCGGGTGAGCCAGGCGCGGTGGCTCCGTACCCCGAGGCAGAGCCAGATAGACCTCATGTGGGATCTGGGTGGTGAGTTCGTGCCAAGCCAGCGCCGAGATCAGGCAGATGACCCCGTTGGGAATTTTCAGAGAGACCGCCACCAGATCGGGATTTCCCAGGGGAGGCAGATCGGCAATCCGGTACAGCCCACGGCTGAGGCATTCAAGCTTTCCCGCGTCGCGCATGGCGTACAGCGTACGGGGATGGATACCATAGCGGATGGCCTCACTCGTACGCAGCATACCGCCATGACGGCGAAATACCTGTTTTGCCGCCTCGAAACTGGAGTTTTTTCTGGGCTGTTCCTGGATCATATTGGATAAACTTACATAAATATCAAAATAAATGCTGGTATTATTATCCACGCCGGCCATTTTCGCAAGGCAGAGAACAGATACATGGCTCGATTTATAAGTCGGCAAGCTCCATTCGTCGGCGCGGCTGGCGTCATGCAAACCATTTGGTATTATTCGCCGCACAGGACGTAGCCCTCGACAGAAGGATCTGAACAGACTACCTCGCGCGGTTTTGCCGCCGTTTTCCTTTCATTTCCGACTGTACGCCACTTGGCAATGGGCTGTTGCGTGCTGTTTGTTTAACCCATTCAAAGGAGATGAAATGAAACACATGTTTTTCGCCACTCTGGCAACCACCCTGCTCAACCACTCGCCCGGCAGCCATGCGGCGCTGATTATCAACGAGGTCGACTACGATCAGCCCGGCAGCGATACCGCCGAATTTATCGAGTTGTATAACACCGGCGCAAGCAGCCTGTCGCTGGACGGTTACCTGATCGATCTGGTCAACGGCAACAACGGCTCGGTGTATCGCAGCATCGACCTCGGCGGCTTCAGTCTGAATGGTGGCGGTTACTTTGTGGTGTGCAACGACGCCACCCAGGTGATGAACTGCAATTTTGAATTCACCAGCAGCAGCGGCTGGTTGCAGAACGGCGCGCCGGACGCCATCGGTCTGTATGACAGCAACACCCTGATTGATTCACTGGCCTACGAAGGGCTGATGCCCGGCTTCACCGAAGGCGATGCACTGACGCTGGCGGACAGCAACTCGGTGACCATGAGCCTCGGCCGCATCAACGGCATCGACAGCAACAACAACCTGACCGATTTCCAGGCCAACTGCCTCACCCCCGGCGCCGCCAACATCATCGGCAGTGGCGATTGCAGCTCTGCTAGCGTCAGCCCGGTGCCCGCACCGCCTGCATTGTGGTTGTTCGCCAGCGGTCTGCTGGGACTGGTGAAAATCAGCCGTCGAAGTTAAACCGTTGCAAAACCGCGCCCCGCAGCAAACCTGCTGCGGGGCGCGAGCAAAATCTTATCGTCGACGCCACGGACACGAGCCATTGCCCGCCGCGCCACATTGATTGCCCGGCGGCGCGCCAAACGCTGCCGGCGGATAGGCTGGCGCGGCATAAGGCGAGTAATAATAGGCCGGTGGACGGCGCACAGGACGGTAACGGTAATCATCATCGTGCATGATGCGGTTGGCCCAGCCCGGTGGCCCACCCAGTGGGCAGAAAGGCAACTCGGGAAAGAAAAACGCCTGCGCGTTTGTTGCAAACAACAGGGCGCATGCGACCCATGCCAATCGCAGGCAGGCGCGCATCAGCCAACCGCTATGCGGGCGAACTTGCGCTTGCCCACCTGGAACACGCCTTCTGTCCCGGTCTGAATGCGGGTGGATTTATCGGTGACTTTTTCGCCGTCGATTTTTACCGCGCCCTGCTGGATCATGCGCATGGCTTCCGAGGTGCTGGCGCACAGGCCGGCGTCTTTCAGCAGGTTGGCGATGGGATAACCTTCGTCGTCTGTGGTGAATGACAGTTCGGGAATGTCGTCCGGAATTTTGTTTTTGGCGAACTGGGCGATAAAACCTTCACGCGCGGCCACCGCGTCTTCCCTGGAATGGAAGCGTTCGATGATTTCCTCGGCCAGCAGGAATTTCACATCGCGCGGGTTTTTGCCATTGGCGATGTCCTGTTTGAAGGCTTCGATTTCGTCCATCGGCCGGAAGCTGAGCAGTTCGAAATAACGCCACATCAAGTCATCGGAAATCGACATGATTTTGCCGAACATGTCTTTGGGCGCATCGTTGATGCCGATGTAGTTGTTGAGCGATTTCGACATTTTCTGCACGCCATCAAGGCCTTCCAGAATCGGCATGGTCAGCACCACCTGCGGTTTCTGCCCGGCCTGCTCCTGCAACTGACGCCCCATCAGCAGGTTGAATTTCTGGTCGGTGCCGCCGAGTTCGACATCGGCCTGCATCGCCACTGAATCGTAGCCCTGAATCAGCGGGTACAGAAACTCGTGTATCGCAATCGACTGCCCGCTTTTGTAACGCTTGCTGAAGTCGTCACGCTCCAGCATGCGCGCCACGGTGGCGCTGGCGGCGAGCTTGATCATGTCGGCGCTGCTCATCTTGCCCATCCATTCGGAATTGAACATGACCTTTGTTTTATCCTTGTCCAGAATCTTGAAAATCTGCTCCTGGTAGGTTTTCGCATTTTGCTGCACTTCGTCTTCGGTAAGCGGCGGGCGGGTGGCGGACTTGCCGGTGGGGTCGCCGATCATGCCGGTAAAATCGCCAATCAGAAACAGCACCTCGTGGCCCAGTTCCTGAAACTGGCGCAGTTTGTTAATCAGCACGGTGTGGCCAAGATGCAGGTCGGGCGCAGTAGGGTCGAAACCGGCCTTGACGCGCAGCGGGCGGCCCTGCCTGAGCTTGTCGACCAGTTCCTGCTCAACCAGAATTTCATCCGCGCCGCGTTTGATCAGCGCCAGTTGTTCATCAATGCCCTTCATACCCATGTTGCGAATCCCGGTGTAATTTGTGCCAAAAGGCGTATAAGATACCCGCCCACAGGGGCTGAAACAATAACAATAAGAATAATCAACCGGCCGGTTTTCATTGACCCTCCCCAAAACACACGCTACATTATTGAAATCATTGTATTTCCGGCGATTTACCTGATCTATGTCGACCATCAACCGCGACTTTCGCTTTAACGATGCAAAAAGCAGACACAAACGCCACCCTGCGCTGAGCTGGGGGCTGTTCGCGCTCGCCAGCATTGTGATTGGCGTGGTGGTCGCCAGCACCAGTGATTTCAGCAGCGAAGCGCCGGATCTGGCTGAACAGGCGAACATGGAGCTGACCACTCTGGCGCTGCCACTGAAAGGCCAGGCCGAAACCACTGGCGCCCAAACCCGCTCCGTCGCGCTGCCGTTGAAACCAAAGGACGCGCAGCACGACACCGTCAAGCTGGAAACCCGCACCCTCAACAACGAACCGCAAACCCGCGTCACCCGTGAAAGCATTCGCCTGCCGCTGCCGGAACTGCAGGCGCAACAGGCCATCATCGACGACATCCAGCAACAGGGCGCCAAACAATGGCGCGAACTGAAAGTAAAACCGGGCGACAGCATGGCGCGGTTGTTCAAACGCGCCAACATCAGCCCGCAACAACTCGACGAGTTGATGAAATCCGGCAAGGCGGTGAAAAAACTGAAACGCATTTTCCCCGGCGACACCATACGCGTGCTGACCGATGACAACGGCGTGTTGCAGGCGCTGAGTTACGAAATCAATCACGAATCCTATCTGCTGGCCGAACGCCAGGACGGCAAGCTGGTCGCCACTATCGAGCAATACGAAATTGAAAAACGCATTGCGCACGCCAGCGGCGCGATTAAATCCTCGCTGTTTCTCGCCGCCGCCGAAGCCGGCGTGTCGGAAAACATCATCATGGAGCTGGCCGGCATTTTCGGCTGGGACATCGACTTTGTGCTCGACATTCGCAAGGGCGACACCTTCAACGTGCTGTACGAAGAGTTATACCGCAACGGCGAGAAAATCGCGGACGGCGAAATACTCGCCGCCGAGTTTGTCAACAATGGCAAGGCCTACCGCGCCGTGCGTTATGTCAACCCGCAGACCAACCAGGCCGAATATTACAGCGAAGACGGCAAGAGCATGCGCAAGGCGTTTTTGCGGTCGCCGGTCAATTTCACCCGCATCAGCTCCACCTTTACTACCGGCCGCTATCATCCCATTCTGCACAAGATCCGCGCTCACAAGGGCGTCGACTACGCCGCCAAGCGCGGCACCCCGGTGCGCGCCGCCGGTGATGGCAAGATTATCTATCGCGGCAAAAAAGGCGGTTACGGCAAAACCGTCATCATTCAGCATGGCTCGCGATACAGCACGCTGTACGCGCATTTGAACAACTACAAACGCGGTCAACGCGTTGGCGGGAAGGTGAAACAGGGACAGGTGATCGGCTTTGTTGGCAGCTCTGGCCTGGCCACCGGCCCGCACCTGCATTATGAATTCCGTGTCAACGGCGTGCACCGCAATCCGCTGACCGTGCGCCTGCCGTCCGCCAAACCCGTCCCCAAACGCTACAAACTGGACTTTGAAACCAAAACCCGTCCGGTGCTGGCGCAGCTTGATTTGCTGACCCGCACCCAGCTTGCCGCCAATTCGCCCTGAGTCCATGTCCGGCATCTATCTCGGCCTGATGTCCGGCACCAGTGTCGACAGCATCGACGCCGCGCTGGTGGATTTTTCCGGCGATATGCCAAACCTGCTCGCCACGCACAACCAGCCCTGGCCAGCCGAAGTCCGCGAAGCGATTCTGCAAACCCGCGAACTGGACGACGATGCGCTGGACACGCTGCAAACACTCGATATTGCCACCGCCAACTGTTTCGCCGAAGCCGCCAACGCCTGCATCCACCGCGCCGGCATCGACGCCAGCCAGGTCGAGGCCATCGGCAGCCACGGCCAGACCATACGCCACCGCCCCGACGCCGCCACGCCGTTTTCCCTGCAAATCGGCGACCCGCAACGCATCGCCGAACTGACCGGCATCGACGTGATTGCTGATTTTCGCCGCGCTGACATTGAAGCCGGTGGCCAGGGCGCGCCGCTGGTTCCCGCTTTTCACAATGCCGTGTTTCGCAGCACGGAAAAAAACCGCGTCATCGTCAACATCGGCGGCATCGCCAATATCACGATTCTGCCGAAAGACCCATTGCTGCCAGTCACCGGCTTCGACACCGGCCCCGGCAACACGCTGATGGACGCCTGGACAGCGCAACACCGCCACCAGGCCTTTGACCGCGATGGCGCTTTCGCCGCCAGCGGCCGTAGCGATGCGCGTCTGCTGGCGAACTTGTTGATGGATGATTATTTCCGGCAGCCGCCACCGAAAAGCACCGGTTTTGAAACCTTCAACCTCGACTGGCTGCGGGCGCAGCTGGCTAATCACATTGATGCCGCCGATGTGCAAAGCACGCTGTGCGACCTGACCGCGGTTTCCATCATGCGCGCCATCAATCAGCAAGCGCCGGACACGGATGAAATGTTTGTTTGCGGCGGCGGCGCGCACAACACTGAATTGACGCAGCGTTTGCAATCGCTGACTGCGCTGCCGGTCGCCAGCACGCAGCAGCTCGGCATTGACCCCGACTGGGTGGAGGCCATGACCTTCGCCTGGCTGGCCAGGCAATTCAAACAGGCGCTGCCGGGCAACATCCCGCAAGTGACCGGCGCGCGCGAAGCCGTTGTGCTGGGCGAAATTACTCCTCACTGAACCGGGGCGCAGAGTGAGTCCGGCATCAATCAGTGTTACACCAGACGCTGCATAATCCCCCGCTGTTATTGCGGTCATTTGCTGATACCGTCATACTTCGCACCTGCCGCTGCCTGCGGCGCACTTGATACAACATGGCATAGGTAAGCATATGACGCGTGATGAATTTCTGGATATGATTGGTTTCAGCCAGGTCAGCATGGACCACCGGGAAAAACTGATTTCCACAGTAGGCGGATTTCTTGGCATTTTTGGAATTTTCATGACCAGCCTGTGGCTGCTCGACCCGGACGTGGCGGTGCTGATTGTGCCATCAATGGGCGCCAGCGCCGTGCTGCTGTTTGCCTCGCCGCACGTTCCGTTTGCGCAACCATGGAATGTGATTGGCGGCCACGCTATCTCGGCCATCATCGGTGTCGCCTGCTGGCAATGGATTCCGGATTTTAATATTGCCGCTTCCGCCAGTGTGGGGCTGGCTATCGGCGCCATGTGCGCCGCGCGCTGCATTCACCCGCCCGGCGGCGCCACCGCGCTGGCGGCAGTCATCGGCTCAGAAAAACTGCATCACCTGGGCTATGCCTATGAGTACGAACCCATCATGCTCAACGCCGTCACCATTCTGCTGGTGGCAATCGCATTTAACTGGGCATTCAAATGGCGGCGCTATCCGGCGCATTTGCAAAAACAGGGCAGGGAACAAACGACGGCCGAAGGCTACCCCGACATCAAGCACGAAGATTTTGTCTACGCGCTCAGCCACATCGACACCGTGGTGGATGTCAGCGAAGAAGACCTGCTGGAAATTTACCGTTTGGCGACCAAACGGCATGTGACGCCGCCGGAGAGTACAGCCGCCTGAACTACCTTTCATCCACCGGAACATACACCCGTGGTGGTTCGCCGGTGTAGATCTGGGTCGGGCGGAAGATGCGGTTGTCGGACAGCTGCTCGCGCCAGTGCGCCATCCAGCCGGCGATGCGGGAAACCGCAAAAATCGGGGTGAACTGGTCGGCGGGGATGCCCATTTCGGTGTAGAGGATGCCGGAGTAATAATCCACGTTGGGGTACACACCCTTGGGGCCGAGGCGTTCTTCGCAGGCTTCTTCCAGCGCCAGCGCGGTTTCGAACATGGGGCTGAGGTTGCCGTGCTGTTCAGCCCACTGCATCATCATTTTTTGCAGGATGATGGCGCGCGGATCCTTGGTTTTGTATTCGCGGTGGCCCATGCCCCAGATGACTTCTTTTTCTTCCATTTTCATGTCGAGCCAGTCCTTGACGTTTTCCGGGCGGCCGATTTCGTCCAGCATTTCCACCACGCGCTGGTTGGCGCCGCCGTGCAGCGGGCCGGCCAGGGTGCCGATGGCGGCGGCGACCACCAGGAACGGGCTGGCCAGGGTGGAGGCGGACACCATCGCGGCGAAGGTGGAGGCGTTAATCGTGTGCTCGGCGTGCATGATGAGGCAGGCGTCCATGATGCGCGCTTCCAGCTCGGTGGGTTCGTAACCGCGCAGCATGTAGAGGAAGTTTTGCGCGTGGGTTAAATCATGCCGCGGTTCAATCGGGTCGTAACCATTGCGTACGTGCTCCCACATCGCCACCAGCGAGGCCATGCGGGCGATGATTTTCACCGACATGCTGTGCACATAATACAGGTCTTCCGAGCCGTAGCTTTCGGTGAGCACTTCCTCGCCGCCGTAGAACATGCCGAGGCTGGCGACAGCGGTTTGCAGCATTTCCATCGGGTGGCCGGTGGCGGGCAGGTATTTCATGATTTCGCGAATCTGGTATTTCACCCGGCGCTCGCCGCGCAGTTGCATGTCGAAATCCTGCAAATCGGCTGCTGAAGGCAGCTCACCATCGAGCAGCAGCAGCGCAGTTTCTTCAAACGTGCTTTTTTCGGCCAGTTCACGAATATCGTAACCGCGGTAGGACAGGATGCCCTTCTCGCCATCGATGTCGGAGATATTCGATTTGGTGGCCGGCACGCCAGCCAGACCGGGTAAATATTCGCTGCTCATGTTTTGTCCTGCTGCCTCAAGGGGGCATAGCTTATCAAACTCTATCGGCCATCGCGCAACGCCCTGTAGCCGGGAGTAGCGCTCCGGTAACGAAAAAAGGGCGCCACAGCGCCCTTTCTCATAATAAAAGCGGTTGGGTTAAATCGAGAATGAAGACCCGCAGCCACAGGTCGAGGTGGCGTTGGGGTTGTTAATCACAAAACGCGAGCCTTCCAGCCCTTCCAGATAATCCACTTCGGCGCCGCCCAGATATTGCAGGCTGAAAGCGTCGACCAGCATGGTGACGCCGTCTTTTTCGACCTGCAAATCATTGTCGCCGATGTTCTCATCAAATTCAAAGCCGTACTGAAAACCGGAACAACCGCCGCCGCTGACGGTGACGCGCAACTTGAGGTTGGGGTTGCCTTCCTCGTCAATCAGCTTGCGCACCTTGGCCGCCGCCGCATCGCTCAGCACCGGCGGTGGCAAGTCCTCGGTTTTCGGGGTGACGGGGGCAATACTGACCTGTATGTCCATAGTTCTCTCGTGGATGAATGACTATATTAGTAACTCTTAATATCGACCATTGTAGATATCCCGAGTAAAACAGTCAAGTATTGCCTGCTCCGCAGCAGCGGCGCGTCGCTATTGCGCGGTCGCCGCCTTGATTTCGGTGACTTTCGGGTCGATGCGCTCCTGGTGCTCGAGCAGTTTTTTCTCGGCCTCGTGCATCATTTTGCCGTTAACTTCGGCGCCGCTGGCCATTTCCAGCAGGTTGTAGTGCACATCGCCATAGATGCGCGCTTTTGGCGACAGTTCCAGCTTTTGCGATGCGTACACATTGCCTTTGACTTCGCCGTTGATAACGGCAAAGGCGACGCTGACATCGCCTTCAATTTTGCCGCTTTCGCTCACCACCAACACGGAGTCGGTGGTGTGGTCTTCGGCGGTGACATTGCCCACCACCTTGCCATCCAGATGCAGTCCGCCGCTGAATTTTACGTTGCCGGTGACTTCAAGACTGTGCCCGATGAGCGTGTCAATTCGGGATGATTTAATTTTTCTGCCCCACATTCTGCTTACCTCCTGCGGTCAAATCGCTCCAGGCAAAGGTTTCATCCACAGCATCGATTTTTTTCGAACTGGGCTTGACCTGGACGCGCATGCTCTCCGGCTGAAAATTCGCCGGCAGTTTCAGTTTTCCCTCAAAGTTCTGGAAGTACTTGAACCCGAACTTGAGTTTCTTTTTGGCTTGTTTTGACACATTTTTGAGTGGTATTACGGTTTCAACGCCGTCCTGCGAGCCTTTAATACCGACCTGCAATATTCCGCGCACAAAGCGGTCATTGCGGCCTCGCTGGCTTACCATGATGCGATAGTTGTAGCCACCTTCTCCATCGGCATCCAGCTGGATAGTCTGAATCGCCACCGCGCGTTTGGTTTGCTCGGGGGTGACGATGCTTTTATAAAACGCCAGCTCCTTCTTCAGTTTCAGCACTTCGGACTGCGCCTCGTCCAGCGAGGTTTTGAGCTGCTTGCTGGCGTCGACATCAATCTTGCTGTTACGTTCAAGCATAGCAGCCTGATGCTGCATTTCAGCAATTTTGGCGTTTGCCTGATCCAGTTCCTGCTGCAGCGCGGCGCGCTCCTGTTCGAAAAGCCCTGCGTCATAGCCGGCCACGCTGCGGCCGTATTCATAACTCATCCAGAAGCCGGCCAGAATCAGTAACACAGCTGCGCCAAACGCAGCCACCCACAGTTGGGGGCGTTGTACAGTGACCAGTAATCGGGTTTCGAGAGGTTTTGGACTCATAACCGGGTATTTCGTTTCGTTGTTGTTATGGCAGCAGCGCCGGTTGCAGCAAGCCGCAGGTTTCCGGCAGGCCGGTCATCAGATTCATGTTCTGTATCGCCTGACCGGCGGCGCCCTTGACCAGGTTGTCGATGACCGAGGACACCACAATAGTATCGCCTGATTGTGGCCGAAAAACCGAAATCCGGCAGAAATTATTGCCGCGCACGCTGCGGGTTTCCGGCATGGCGCCCGCAGGCAGCACATCGACGAACGGCTCCTCGGCGTAGCGCTGGCTGTACAGCGCGGGCAAATCAGGGGCGTCATCCTGTTGCAGCGCGGCGTACAGGGTGGCCTCGATGCCGCGAATCATCGGCGTCAGGTGCGGCACGAAAGTCAGGCCGACATCATGCCCCGCCGCCTGCGCCAGGTTCTGCCGGATTTCCGGCAGATGACGATGACCGTCCACGGCATAGGGTTTGAAGTTTTCCGAAGCCTCGCACAACAGGGTGGCGGTGTTCGCGCCACGGCCGGCGCCGCTGACGCCGGATTTGGCGTCGGCAATCAGCTGCTGGTCATTCACCAGCCCCTGCTCCACCAGCGGCAGCAGGCCCAGGGTCACCGCGGTCGGATAGCAACCCGGATTGGCGACCACTTTGGCCTGGCGAATCGCATCGCGGTTCATTTCCGGCAGGCCGTACACCGCTTCGGCAACCACATCCGGGCAGGCGTGCTGCATGCCGTACCAGTTTTCCCATTCGACGATGTCCTTGATGCGAAAATCCGCCGCCAGGTCGATGACCTTTGCGCCGCGCGCCAGTAAATCAGGCGTCAGGGTCATGGCGGTTCCGTTGGGCGTGGCAAAAAACACCAGATCGCACTCGCCCAGCGCGTCGGCGTCCGGCTCGGTAAATTCGATATCGACAAAACCGCGCAGGTTGGGAAACATGTCGGACACGCGCGTCCCCGCATTGGAACGCGAGGTCACCCGTTGCAGCGTCACTTCGGGATGCGCCGCCAGCAGGCGCAGCAATTCCACGCCGGTATAGCCGGTTCCGCCTACCACACCAATATTCAACACCTGATTATCTCCTGTAAACTTGTCGCCAGCGCGCTATTATGCCCTGACTTTAACCAAAAAGAGTGTGACACAACACCATGCTGTGGGTAAAAGCTTTTCATATCATTTTTATGGTGACCTGGTTTGCCGGGCTGTTTTACCTGCCCAG
>JALWPK010000212.1 GCA_026995045.1 Gammaproteobacteria bacterium
CAGTGAATGGTAGCGAGTTTAGCTGGTCAGAGTTCTTTCACATGGGCGGTTACGCCTTTTATGTGTGGACATCCTACGGTGTGACCTTTGCGGTATTGCTGGCGCTCACCATCAACTCGCTGAGTCAGCGCAAAAAAGTCATCGCCCGGGTGAAGCGCGCCATCAAGCGTGAAGCCATGCAACAGAACCGATAGAGAAACTTATGAACAAACGCTCAAAACGCAAAATGCTGGTGGTGCTGGTGCTGTTCGGCGTCACCGTCGCCACCGTGCTGGGATTGACCGCGTTTCAGGAAAACCTGCTGTATTTTTACAGCCCGGCGGATGTGAAAGCCGGCAAGGCGCCGCAGAACCGCTCGTTTCGTGTCGGCGGCCTGGTGATTGCCGGCAGCGTTGACCGTTCGCCTGACAGCCTCACCGTCAAGTTTGATTTAACCGACAACACCGCCACCGTGCCTGTGACCTACACCGGCATCCTGCCCGACCTGTTCCGCGAAGGCCAGGGCATTGTGGCGATGGGCAAAATGGACGACAACGGTGTGTTTGTCGCCGAGGAAGTGCTGGCCAAGCATGATGAAAACTACATGCCGCCAGAAGTGGCCGATGCGCTGAAAGCGTCTGAAGATGCACGACGGGGAAATATCTGATGATTCCGGAACTGGGGCATTTTGCGCTGATTGTGGCGCTGGTGATTGCGGTGCTGCAAAGCACCATTCCGTTGATTGGCGCCCACAAAAATGACGCCGCCATGATTGCGGTGGCCCGCCCTGCGGCGCTGGCGCAACTGTTGTTTGTTGGCATCGCCTACGCGGCATTAACCCAGGCTTTCATCGTGCACGATTTTTCCGTGCTGTATGTTTCCGAGCATTCCAATCTGGTGCAGCCGTTGCTGTATCGAATTTCGGGCGTTTGGGGTTCGCATGAAGGCTCGTTGTTGCTGTGGACGCTGATTCTTGCGCTGTGGACCACCGCCGTCGCCGTCTGGAGCCGCAGCCTGCCCGGCGCGCTCACCGCGCGTGTGATTGCGGTGATGGGCATGATCAGCATCGGCTTTTTGTCATTCATGATTATCACTTCCAATCCGTTCGAGCGTATCTTCCCGGCGCCGGCCGACGGCAGCCCGTTGAATCCGCTGTTGCAGGATCCCGGTCTGGCAATACACCCGCCGATGCTGTACATGGGCTATGTCGGCTTTTCGGTCGCGTTCGCGTTTGCGCTTGCGGCGCTGATTGGCGGCAAGCTTGACGCCACCTGGGCGCGCTGGTCGCGGCCGTGGACCACCATCGCCTGGAGTTTTCTCACCCTCGGCATCGCACTGGGCAGCTGGTGGGCGTATAACGAACTCGGCTGGGGCGGCTGGTGGTTCTGGGACCCGGTGGAAAATGCATCTTTTATGCCGTGGCTGGTCGGCACCGCGCTGATTCATTCACTGGCGACCACGGAAAAACGCGGCGTGTTCAAAAGCTGGACCGTGTTGCTGGCGATACTGGCGTTTTCACTGAGTTTGCTCGGCACCTTCATCGTGCGTTCCGGCGTGCTGGTGTCGGTACATGCCTTTGCCTCTGACCCGGAACGTGGTGTCTTTATTCTGGTATTTCTGTGCATCGTGGTGGGTGGCTCGCTGGCCTTGTATGCCTGGCGTTCAGCCACGGTGTCAACCAGCGGCCGTTTCGACTGGTTGTCGCGGGAAACCGCGTTGCTGCTCAATAATGTGATTTTTGTAACCGCTGCCGTTGCTGTCTTTGTTGGCACCATGTATCCGCTGCTGGTGGATGCGCTGGGCATCGGCAAGATTTCTGTCGGGCGGCCGTATTTTGACTCGATGTTTTCGCTGGTTGCCGTCCCCCTGTTGTTGCTGCTCGGCTTTGGCCCGACCCTGCGCTGGAAAAGCGACAGCTTCAGCCGCGCCTTTGGCAAGCTCAAGTTTGCTTTCGGGTTTTCACTGGCGGCGGGACTGGCGCTGCCGTTGATAATTGATGGCGTGCTCAACATCGCCACCGGGCTTGGACTGGCGAGCGCATTGTGGGTGGGGCTGACCAGCATCATGAGTTATATCGAGCGCGCGCGCGGCTCATCGAAACCGCCGATGGCGTTCAATGGCATGATACTGGCGCATCTTGGCGTCGCGGTATTTGTCGCAGGCGTTACCATGGTGATGACCTACAGCCAGGAAAAAGATTTGCGCATGGCGCCGGGAGCCAGTTATGAAATGTCCGGTTATACATTCCGGTTTAACGGCGTGAAAGAAATCCAGGGGCCAAACTATGTTGCCGATGAAGCCAGCATCGATGTGTTGCAGGATGGTGAAGTGGTCAGCAACCTGAAACCGCAAAAACGCATCTATGCCGGTCAACCAGGCAATGCGATGACTGAAGCGGCAATCAATGTCGGTTTTATGCGCGATATTTACGCCGCCATGGGCGAGCCGCTGGATAACGGCGCATGGAGTTTGCGCCTGTATTACAAACCAATGATTCGCTGGATCTGGTTGGGCTGCCTGTTGATGACTTTCGGCGGCGTGCTGGCGGTATCCGACAAGCGTTACCGCGCGCGCAAGGCGGCGCGGCTGGCTGCGGGACAAACAGCAGGCGCGGCGGCGTAGTCATGACGGAACAGACGCGTTCAGCCTTCAGACGCTTTTTGCCGCTGATTATCTTCGCCCTGATTGCCACAGTGCTGGTCATTGCGATGACAAAAATCATTAATGGTGATCTACGTGTGCGTGAAGTGCCGTCGCCGTTAATCGGCAAGCCGGCGCCGGCCTTTGTGCTGCCGGAGCTTTATGGCCGTGGCGAGGTGAGCGACAAGGATGTGAAATGCGGCGCCACATTGCTGAACGTGTGGGCCAGCTGGTGCTTTGCCTGCCGTCAGGAACACGAAGCCATGAAGTGGCTGGCGAATAACGGCGTGCGCATTATCGGCCTGAACTACAAGGACAAGCCCGAAGAGGCCAAACAATGGTTGCAGCTGCTCGGCAACCCCTACCTGAAAATTGCTTCCGATTTCGACGGACGCGTCGGCATAGACTGGGGCGTATACGGTGCGCCGGAAACCTTTGTGATAGATGGGCGGGGCATTATTCGCGACAAGCATATCGGTCCGGTCGATCAGCAATACATTGAAGAAAAACTGCTGCCCATGATTAAAGACATAGAGAGCGTCAGCAAATGCGAAGCCTGATAGCGGGTTTGTTGCTGTTGTTGCAGTTTGGCGTTCATGCAGCGCCGATTGCCACGTTTGAATTTGAAAGCGATGAACAGGAGGCCCTGTTCCACCGCCTGAGTCATGAGTTACGTTGCCTGGTGTGTCAGAACCAGTCGATAGGCGATTCCAACGCCGACCTGGCCAGGGACTTGCGCAATGAAATCTACGGCATGATTGCGCAGGGCAAAACCGAGCAGCAGATAATTGATTTCATGGTGCAGCGCTACGGCGACTTTGTATTGTACAAGCCGCCGGTCAAGCCGCTGACCTGGATGCTGTGGTTTGGCCCGGCTATTGTATTTGTCATCGCGCTGGCGTATGCGCTGCGTTTTATCCGGGCGCAAAAAAACACCGGCGCGGCTTCGCAACTGGATGCAGCGGAAATCGAGCGTCTTAAAAATCTGCAGGCGGAAGCCGAACAGCAACGCAAGTCATCACACGGGCGGGAATAATCTGAATGAATATTGAATTCTGGGGCGTGTTGGTGCTCATGTTGCTGCTTGCCATCGGCATTATGATATGGCCGTTGCTCAGACCGAAACAAGGCGCTTCCATCGCTTACAAGGATAGCAACCTCGGTTTGTATGAAGAAAAGCTGCAGGAGCTGGAAGCTGATCTGGCGGAAGGCCGCATTCAGCAAGCCGAGTACAAACTGGCGCGTGAAGAACTCGACCGCGAACTGCTGGCGGACATTCCGCAGGAAAGCCGCGACAACGCCGCCGAACTGTATGCCGCGCAGCCCAGGCGCAAACCGGCGCTGGTGCTGTTCGTCGCGGCGTTTATCCCGGCGGTGTCATTAATTGTATACATGCAGCTCGGCATGCATGCATCCACGCAAGAGTTTCACCAGCAGGCGACCGGCGGACAGGAAAAACTCATGTCGGTTGCCGACATGACCGTGCTTCTGGAAAAACGCCTGCAGCAACAGGGCGGCGACGCTACCGCCTGGGCGATGCTGGGACGGGCATACAAACACCTTGGTCGTTATGATGATGCGGTAAAAGCGTTTGATACCGCCCGTGGCAAGCAGGACTCCCCGCAACTGATGCTGGAGCAGGCCGAAGCCATGGCGCTAGCGAACGGTCAGCAGTTTGACGCCGCCTCACGCGAACTGGTGTTGCGTGTGCTGGATCAGCAGCCCAACAATGCCACTGCTATCTGGTTTGCCGGTGTCGCCGAATTCCAGGCTGGCAATTACTGGCAAAGCGTTGACCACCTCTCTATGCTGACCGATGTCGCCGCCAGCGATGAGCAGGTCAAGCAGTCGGTGCAGTTTTATCTGAACGAAAGCCGCAAAAAACTGCTGGCGCAGGGTGAAGATGTGCAGCCTATCGACGAGGCTCTGCAACGCATCGGTCAAAGCCGGCAAACTACGCAACCTGAAAAAACTTCTGCTGTCACAGCCATTACCGTGCAGGTCGATATCAGCGACGACGTGCGCAAACAGAATGCGCCCGGTACAGCAGTGTTTGTTTATGCCAAGGCGCAGTCCGGTCCGCGCATGCCGCTGGCGGTGCAGCGGATGACGTTGGCGGATTTGCCGGCAAGCGTAACGCTGGATGACAGCATGGCGATGATAGACGGTATGAATTTGAGCGCCTTTAACCGGGTGGTCATTTCAGCGCGCATCAGCCAGTCCGGTTCAGCGGTGACGCAGAGCGGTGATTTTATTGGCAGCGTTAATGTCGATGATGTCAAGGCGACTGGTTCCGTTCAGGTGGTAATCGACAGCCGTGTGCCATAGCCGAACAAACAGAACATCACAATAAATTATCATGAGGAGTGCAACATGAAAAAACTGGCCTATCTGTTTCTGATGCTCTGCTTTGCCGCCGCGCCGGCTATCGCGGCGGACTTTGTGGCGGGCAAGGATTACGAAGTCATCGACCAGCAGGAAACAGACAGCGGCGGCAAGGTCGAAGTGCTGGAGTTTTTCTGGTACGGCTGTCCGCACTGCAACCATTTCGAACCCTTCGTGCAAAAGTGGCGTAACACCCTGTCGGATAACGTCGCGTTCAAGCGCGTACCCGCTGTATTTCGACCCAGCTGGAAAGTGCAGGCCAGAGCCTATTATGCGCTGCAAGCAATGGGCAAGCTGGAAGAATTGCATCCAAAAATTTTTGATGCGATACACAAGGAACGCAAACGCCTTGACAGCATGAACAAGATGGCCGACTTTGTCGCATCACAAGGCATCGACCGTGACGCATTTATCAAACAGTACCAGTCCTTCAGTATTGACGCCAAGGTGCGCAAGGCCAACAAACTGGTGAAAAACTACAAGATTACCGGCGTGCCCACTGTGGCGGTAAACGGCAAATACAAGGTGGATGGCAGAATGGCGGGCAGTTACGACCGCATGATTAAGATCATGGATTATCTGATTGCCAAAGAGTCCAGATAGTCCGGCTGCCTGGCGCCGGCGCAATACGCCTTGCATTCGGCAATACGCACGGAGCCGTTTCGGTCAGATGATTGCAGCTTACGCCAATCTCGACTATGTTTGCATCACATACCCAAACAACTGATTGACCCACCAAGAGGATGACAACATGAACAGTCTGGTCAAAATAACCCTGGCGGCATCCATCAGCCTGCTCGCTGCCTGCGGCGGTGATGAAGTCAAACAGGCGACGCCCGATTGCGTGTTCCCTGATGCGCCCAACACCCCGGCGCCGGGCTGGATTTGTAATGAGCCGGTGCCTGGTATTGCGGTTTCGGCGGTTGGCGTAGCGGAAAAGTCCGCCGCCGGTCACAGCTTTATGCAAAACATGGCGGCCACCGATGCGCGCGTGCAGCTTGCCCAGGCGATGAAAGTACAGGTGCAGAACATGGTCAAGCAGTTCGCCGAAACCACTGGCGCGGCTGACACGGAAACGGTGGACAAGGTCAACACCTCGGTCACCAAACAAATCACCGATCAAACGCTGGTGGGCACCCGCATCTACAAAACCCGCACCAGTCCCAACGGCGCTCTGTATGTGTTGCTGGGCATGGACGGCGGCGCCACTGCGGCGGTGGCCGAAAAAGCCTTGCGCACCAGCATGAACAACGACCGCGCATTGTGGCAGCAGTTCAGGGCCAAGAAAAGCCAGGACGAACTGGCGCAAGCGATTGCCAACATGAAACAGTAATGCTGCGACGTGTTTCAGGGAATGCGCAAAGCCGGTGTCTGTGAAAACAGCCATCGGCTTTTTTAACGGGTGAGCGTCATGCAAAAAGCAGGTGGTTTTTTTGTTGCGGCCATCATGCTGCTGTCGGCGCAGGCGACAGCCAACAGCGAATTCCAGCAATGGCTGCAGCAACAGCAAAATGATTTTCAGGAATACCGCGACGCGCGTGACAGGGAGTTCGCCGCGTTCCTGAAAAACAACTGGAAACAGGTCAGCCTGCAAAAAGGCGAAAAGCGCGATGACCGGCCCAAGCCGGTTAACATCCCGGTGGCGAAACCGGATGCCAGGCCGTTCGCGCAAACCCGCCCGATAGTGATAGAGCCGGTCGCGCCGCAACCGCTTAGCGTGCAACCGCCGCCTGCGCCGGTGCTGTCAGCGCCATCGCCATCCGCCACACCGGCAGCCTCGCCACCACCGGCGCCGCAGGCGCCCGCACCGGCAACCATCCCCCGTCCCGCCCGGCCCGTGGTCAAGGCGCCGCGCCCGCAACAACCGGTTGCGCCGGCAGCGCCGCGTGAGCCGCCCTCAGCCGTAGTGGCAAAAAACGGACGCAGGCTGACCGTGCGCTTTTATGGCGAGCCGTTGACGTTTTACTACGACCCGAAGCTGCGCATCCGCATCCCGAGCCGGATCGACAAGCGCGGCATCAGCAATATGTGGGCAAGGCTGGGCAAAACGGACTACGAACTCTTGTTGCAGCAACTCCTGACTGTGAAACAGCAGCACGGTCTGAATGACTGGGCGTTTGCCGTGCTGGTCGATACCGTCAGCAAGGGTATTGCGCCAGCGGACAGCGCCCGCGCCATGTTGAACTGGTTTATCCTGCTCAAGGCGGGGTACGAAGCGCGGGTGGCCTACGATGACATCAGCCTGTACCTGCTGCTGCCCAGCAAGCAGCCGATGTACGCCACGCCGTATTTCACTTACAACGGCGAGCGGTTTTATGCAGTCAATTTTGAAGGCGGGCAGACCCGCTTCGGCAAGGTGTTTACCTACGACGGCGACTACCCCGGGGCCGATGCGGCGCTGGATATGCGGTTGACCGGCGATGTCATCGACGCCGGGCGCGAACAGCTGCGCAAGCTGGACTTCAACTTCAGGGGCAAGCGCTACCGTATCGATGCGCGTTACAACAAGGCGCGCGTCAGTTTCCTCAACACCTACCCGCAACTGGATTTGAGCCTGTATTTTTCCGCGCCGTTGGCGAGCGACAGCGCCAGCAGTTTGCACAGCCAGCTGGCGGTGTATATTGAAGGCATGTCACAACCTGAGGCGGTGAATTTTCTGCTGCGTTTTGTACAAACCGCCTGGCCCTATCAAACCGATGACCAGCAGTTCGGCAAGGAAAACTACCTGTTCCCGGAAGAAACCCTGTATTACCCTTACACCGACTGCGAAGACCGCGCCGTGCTGTTCGCCTGGCTGGTGCGCGACCTGCTGGGGCTGGATGTCATCGGCCTGGACTACCCCGGCCATGTCGCCACCGCGGTGTTGTTCACCGTGCCGGTGCAGGGAGACGCCGTCATCTTCGAAGGCAAGAAATATATTATCAGCGACCCCACCTACATCAACGCCGCCGTGGGCATGACCATGCCGGACTACCGCAATCAGCGCCCGACCGTCATCGCAATAAACTGAAACCGGCAAACGCGTTACAGCGGCTTGCTATATAATACCCGCCCATCATTACCTATATGCGCCCGTAGCTCAGCTGGATAGAGCGCCACCCTCCGGAGGTGGAAGTCAGAGGTTCGAATCCTCTCGGGCGCGCCAATATGCATGCGCCCGCGGTGGTGGAAGCAAATTTATTCGCCACATCCCTGTGGCTCCCCCTACGGGCCATCCGCAAAAAGCGCGGATGTTCTAAATTGTTCCAGACAATTTTAGTGGACGCGCGTTTTATGCGCGGCCCCGCAGGGGCGGAGGGCAGGAGGCCCGGAGCAATCCTCTCGGGCGCGCCAATACACATGCACCCGGGCAGCGCACATCAGCACCCCGCCGGACTACAGCCAGTAATCCCGATACAAATCATTGTTTGACACCCGGTCGCTGAGTATGGCGCGAAACTCATCCGGGTTTTTGGTGTGCACCAGATCGCCTTCGCGCGGAAAGTGCTTGTCATACAAACGCGACAGCCAGAAGCGCAGTGCGCCAGCGCGCAGCATGGTGGGCCAGTATTGCTGTTCGTTGTCCTCAAAGGCGCGGTGCTGCTGATAGGCCCTGAGCAGGGTGACGGTTTTGTCACGGTCGAGGCTGAAATCGTCATTGCAGCACCAGTCGTTAACCGTGACGGCGAGGTCGTACAGCAACACATCGTCACAGGCGTAGTAGAAGTCGATAATGCCGCTGAGCCGGTCGCCGTCCCACAGGCAGTTGTCGCGGAACAGGTCGGCGTGGATCACGCCACGTGGAATGTCGGCGTCGCGGCGGTTGCCCTGGTATTGCAGTTCAAGGTTGAGCAGGGTTTGCTGCTCCACAGGCAGTTTGCACAACACTTGTTTGGCGGTTTGCGCAAACCAGTGCGGCCCGCGCGGGTTGTCGCGATGTTGCGCGAAACTGAGGCCGGCGCTGTGCAGCTTGCCCATCGCTGCGCCCAGTTGTTCACAGTGGCCCAGCGTGGTTTCATGAATGCTGCCGCCGCTGAGGCGCTCGACCAGCGCAGCCGGTTTGCCCTTGAACATGCGCAGGTACTGGCCGACGTCATCCGCCACCGGATTGGCGCTGGGTACGCCATGATCGGCGAGGTGGTGCATCAGATTGAGGAAGTACTGCATTTCCTCAAAGCTGTGGTGCTCGAAAATGGTCAGCACAAAGCGCGCCTGGTCGGTATTGACAAAATAATTGGTGTTTTCGATGCCGTCGGAAATGCCCTCGAACCCGACCAGCGCGCCCACGCTGTAATGGCCGAGAAAGTCCTGCAGTTCCGATTGATCGATGGTGGTGTAAACCGACATGGCTGTTCGCGAGGCTGAAAATGGGGGCGATTTTAGCGCATCTGGCGCAAGGGCGTCAGCGGCGCGGCAGGCTTGCGCTGTCTGTTCAGCTATTTAGCCTGTGGCTATTGCCTGGCCGGGGAGAATAAAAAACAGCCTCCACCCGCCAATTCGTGAGGATGCACGGCAGGGCGGAGGAGGCTGGAGCTGTAGTCAAACCATCTCACTCTGTTTGACACTACAGGTGAGACAAAATTTCCTGTTCCTCTTCGGAAGGCTCGAAATCGCGGTTTTCGTAGTGGTTGAAAATCGCGCGCACGATTTCGTCCGGGTCATCGATAAGCTGCATCAGCTTGAGGTCTTCGGCGTTGATGGTGCCTTCGGGCACCAGGGTGTTCTCGAACCAGTCGAGCAGGCCGCGCCAGAACGGCTCGTGCACCAGAATAATCGGGATGTTGCGGGTCTTGCCGGTCTGCACCAGGGTGAGAATTTCGGCCATTTCGTCCAGCGTGCCGAAACCGCCGGGGCACACCACGTAGGCCGAAGCGTATTTGACGAACATCACCTTGCGCGAGAAAAAATGCCGGAAATTCAGGCCGATATCCTGATAGCCGTTGCTCGATTGCTCCATCGGCAACTGGATGTTGAGGCCGATGCTGGGCGATTTGCCCTGCATCGCGCCCTTGTTGGCGGCTTCCATGATGCCGGGGCCACCGCCGCTGACCACCGAAAATCCGGCATCGGACAGGGCCTTGGCGATGGCTTCGGCCTGTTTGTAGTACGGATGTTCCGGGTCGGTGCGGGCCGAGCCGAAAATGCTGACCGAGGGTTTGATGCGCGCCAGCTTTTCAAAGCCTTCGACGAATTCCGCCATAATCTGGAAAATTTTCCACGATTCGCGGATCAGCGCGGCATCGTTCACCGGGTTGAGACGGCGAAGCTTGCGGGTTTTGTCAGTCACGGTGGTTATCCTTGAATAATTATTCTTGTTTCCATGAGCATAGTCGTTTGCGGCGCAGTTTCAGGATAAACTTCGCCATTTCTTGTAATCAAATCGTTAATCTCCGATTGAAGGGAACCCCGCCTCATGGCAAAAGCCAAAACAGCCCAACCTGAAGCCGACGCCGGCGAACAGCCGCCCATCGTGCTGGTGGATGGCAGCTCCTACCTGTACCGCGCCTTCCACGTGCCGCAACTGCAACGCCTCACCAACAGCCGCGGCGAGATGACCGGCGCGATTTACGGCGTCATCAACATGCTGCGCAAGCTGCGCGAGGATTATCACCCCGAATACATGGGCGTGGTGTTCGACGCCAAGGGCAAAACCTTTCGCCATGACATGTATGAGGACTACAAGGCGACGCGGCCGCCGATGCCGGATGACCTCAAACGCCAGATCGAGCCGCTGCACGAAATCGTCAAGGCGATGGGGTTCAAGCTGATTATCGAACCCGGCGTCGAGGCCGATGATGTGATTGGCACCCTGACCCGGCAGGCGGCCAAAAAGAACCTGCCGATGGTCGTGTCCACCGGCGACAAGGACATGGCGCAACTGGTGGACGACAACGTTACCCTGATCAACACCATGAGCAACACGGTGATGGACAGGCAAACCGTGGAAGAAAAGTTTGGCGTCAAACCGGAGCAGATTATCGACTACCTGGCGCTGATGGGCGACACTTCGGACAACATTCCCGGCGTGCCCAAGGTCGGCCCCAAAACCGCCGCCAAATGGTTGCAGCAATACGGTTCGCTGGACAACCTCATCGCGCATGCCGATGAAATCAAGGGCAAGGTGGGCGAAAGCCTGCGCGCTTCGTTGCAGCAGTTGCCGCTGTCGCGGGAGCTCACCACCATACGCGATGATCTGACACTGGATTTCAGTCTGGATGATTTGAAAATCAGCGAAGCCGACACCGAAAAACTGCGTCAGTTGTTCACCGAGCTGGAATTCCGCAGCTGGCTGGATGAACTCGACGGCGGCGCGGAACAGAAACAGGGCGCGAGAAAACAGGCCGACTATGAAACCGTGCTCGACAAAAAGACCTTCGACCGATGGCTGAAAAAACTCGGCAAGGCGAAACAGTTTGCTTTCGACACTGAAACCACCAGCCTCGATTACATGCAGGCCAGCGTGGTGGGCGTGTCGTTTGCAATCAAACCGGGCGAGGCCGCCTATGTGCCGTTTGCGCATGACTACCCCGGCGCGCCGGAACAGTTGTCCGAGCAACAGGTGCTGGGCGCGTTAAAGCCGCTGCTGCAAAGCGGCAAGCCCGTCATCATCGGGCAAAACCTGAAATACGATGCGCATGTGTTGTTGAATCACGGCGTCAGCCTCGACAGCATCGCCGACGACACCATGCTGATGTCCTATGTGCTCGATTCCACCCAGCGTCACGACATGGACAACATGGCGTTGCGCCTGCTCGGCCACAACACCATTCACTTTGAAGAAATCGCCGGCAAGGGCGCCAAGCAGCTCACCTTTAACCAGATTGATCTTGAGCAAGCCGGTCCCTATGCCGCCGAGGATGCCGACATTACCTTGCAGCTGCACCAGAAACTGCTGGCTGAGCTGAAAAAGGAAAAAACCCTGTACAAGGTGTATCGCGAAATTGAATTGCCCCTGCTGCCGGTGCTGCAACGCATCGAGCGCAACGGCGTCAAGGTCGATGTCGCCATGCTGGAAAAGCAAAGTGAAGAACTGGCGCAACGCATGCAAGAGGTGCAGCAAAAAGTGTATGACATCGCCGGTGAAGAATTTAACCTGTCCTCGCCCAAACAACTGGGCAAGGTGCTGTTCGAAAAGCTGGAAATTCCCGCTACAAAAAAAACCAAAACCGGGCAATATTCCACGGCGGAAGATGTGCTGCAGGAACTGGCCGATGACGGTTATGAAATGCCGGCATTGATTCTGCAATACCGCAGCCTCAGCAAACTCAAGTCCACCTATACCGACAAGTTACCTCAACAGGTCAACCCGCAAACCGGGCGTGTGCACACCTCGTATAACCAGACCGTCGCCGCCACCGGACGACTGTCATCGACCGATCCCAACCTGCAAAACATTCCGGTGCGCACCGAAGAAGGCCGCCGCATCCGCCAGGCGTTTATTGCAGATGAAGGCAAGCGCATCGTCGCCGCAGACTATTCACAAATCGAACTGCGCATCATGGCGCACCTGTCCGGCGACAAGGCGTTGCTGAAAGCCTTCGCCGAAGGCGTCGATATTCACAAGGCAACCGCCGCCGAAGTATTCGGAGTGCCGCTGGAAGAAGTTGAAAGCGAACAACGCCGCGCCGCCAAGGCGATTAACTTTGGTTTGATATACGGCATGTCCGCGTTCGGCCTGGCCAAACAACTGGGCATTGGCCGCTTCGAGGCGCAGGATTATGTCGACCTGTATTTTCAGCGTTACCCCGGCGTGAAAAAGTACATGGACGAAACCCGCGAAAAAGCCCACCAACAGGGTTATGTTGAAACCGTATTCGGCCGACGCCTGTATTTGCCCGAAATCAATTCACGCAACGGCATGCGCCGCCAGTATGCCGAGCGTACCGCGATTAACGCGCCGATGCAGGGCACCGCCGCCGACATCATCAAGCGCGCAATGATTGCCGTGGATGCGGCGCTGGCAAAAAGCAAACTCGACGCCAAAGTGATTATGCAGGTGCACGATGAGCTGGTGGTGGAGGTTGACGCCGAGCAGGTTGATGTGCTTAGCGAGTTGTTGACGGAGCATATGCAGGGTGCGGCGAAACTGAAAGTTCCGCTTGTTGTGGATGTGGGGGTGGGTAATAACTGGGATGAGGCGCATTAGGCCGTTTTGTGTTGTTTGTCATGTGTCGTTCGTCATTGCGAGGAGCGTAGCGACGCGGCAGTAGTGCTACAGGGATGTAGCGTTTACGAACCTAAGGATGGAATCTCGTGAAGCAGGTTGTGGCGGTTGTAGTGCTGTTACAAGTGATTTTGCTTATTGATGCCTTGGGTTTCGCCTGCAGGCGACCTTCTTTTTTGTCAACAGCCACAAAAAAGAAGGCAAAAAAAGGCCGCCCTCACTCGCTTGCCCGCACAAAAAGCGTGCGGGTTCCCGAAAATTTAACGGGCAGCACAACCATTGTAACTTGATGGCTGTTTTCTCACTCCACTTCCGGGTCGTTCAGATTCGCATCCCTGCGAACTGAACTCAAAATGCCCTCCCTGGCATTTTGACCCTGGGTTCGGGAAATTTTCGGCAAGCGACAGAGGGAAGGCCACCTATTGGCTTTATTGTGAATGTAAGATTTGAGAATTCGCCATGCTTGTGGTGGAAATTAAGCCAACGATTTAACTAAAAACTTTTGTGTGACTGACTAATTTTGATGCATCATTTCTGTGTGCCTTGAAATGAAAGCTGGACTACTGTAGAAAGAGATAATAGATCAAATAAGTAGAAGCAGCGCTGGGATAAGTGCAATCTGCCTTTATAAGTATTTTCGATTGAGCCTAATATACAGACTGATTTGCGTAGTTGTTTGAGAATAAATATTAAGTATGCCTATACCAGTAAAACTGCCTAAACAACAGCTCAAGATGAACCGCCCCGGGTTTTGAGGAGGCTCCAACTTTTGAGAGAATGGAGCCATGAACAAGTCAAACAAGTTTTCACCTGAGGTCCGTGAGCGTGCTGTACGACTGGTACAGGAGCATCGCGGGGAGT
>JALWPK010000213.1 GCA_026995045.1 Gammaproteobacteria bacterium
CCAAACGCAAGGGCGAGGGCGGCAAGGTGCGCATCGAGCCGGTGGTGAAAAAGGTCGAAATTTCCGAGCGCCTCGACCGCGAAAAACAGATTGCGCTGTTCGAAGCGCCGGCCGATTCCGAACTGCCGGCATTGCGTTTGCTGGATCCGCCGCCGCCGCACGAAAAAGGCTATTCCAAGGAGGCACTGGAAGCCCTGTCGCGTCTGGTGGAGCTGAAACTGGCCGACTTCGGCGTCGAGGTCGAAGTGGTGGCGGTGCACCCGGGGCCGGTGATTACCCGTTTTGAAATGCAGCCGGCGCCGGGGGTCAAGGCCAGCAAGATTACCGCGCTGTCGAAAGACCTGGCGCGTTCGCTGTCGGTGCAAAGCGTGCTGGTGGTGGAAGTGATTCCAGGCAAGACCGTGGTCGGGCTGGAAATTCCGAACGAGCATCGCGAGCTGGTCTCGCTCAGCGAAATCCTGATGTCGCAGGAATACGAAAAATCCAGCTCGCCGCTGACGCTGGGGCTGGGCAAGGATATTTCCGGGCATCCCATCGTCGCCGACCTCGGCAAGATGCCGCATTTGCTGGTGGCGGGTACCACCGGCTCCGGTAAATCGGTGTGCGTTAACGCGCTGCTGATGAGCCTGCTGTACAAGAGCAAGCCGTCGGAAGTGCGCATGATTCTGGTCGACCCGAAGATGCTGGAACTGAACGTGTACGATGGCATCCCGCATTTGCTCACCCCGGTGGTTACCGACATGAAAGACGCCGCCAACGCGCTGCGCTGGTGTGTCGGTGAAATGGAAAACCGCTATGCGCTGATGGCGGCGCTGGGCGTGCGCAACATCGCCGGCTACAACCGCAAGGTGAAAGAAGCCATAGAGGCCGGTGCGCCGCTGGAAGATCCGCTGTTCGATCCCGACCACCAGGCCCCCGGCGCGCAACCGGCCAAGCTGCAACCGCTGCCGTATATTGTGGTGGTCATCGACGAGTTCGCCGACCTGTTTATGGTGGTCGGCAAAAAGATTGAAGAACTGATTGCGCGCCTGGCGCAAAAGGCGCGCGCTTCCGGTATTCATTTAATACTGGCGACACAACGCCCGTCAGTGGATGTGATTACCGGCCTGATCAAATCCAATATCCCCACCCGTATTGCTTTCCAGGTGTCCTCACGCGTGGATTCGCGCACCATCCTTGATCAGATGGGCGCCGAGCAACTGCTGGGACACGGCGACATGCTGTATCTGGAAGGCGGCAAAAACATTCCCACCCGCGTGCACGGCGCCTTCGTCGCTGACCACGAAGTGCACAACGTGGTCAACTTCCTCAAGGAAGGTGTGGAGCCGGATTACATCGAGGAAGTGGTGCAGGAAAACACCAACAGCGTGCTCATGCCAGGCGAAAAACCGGTTGGCGCCAGCGGCGACGAGCAGGATGCGCTGTACGACGAAGCCGTGAATATCGTCATCGAATCACGCAAGGCGTCGATATCCTACGTGCAGCGTCGCCTCAAAATCGGCTACAACCGCGCCGCCCGCATGATCGAGGAAATGGAAGCCGCCGGCGTGGTCAGTCCGATGCAGTCCAACGGCTCACGCGAAGTGCTGGTGCCGTCACAGGGTGGGGAGCATTGATACATCGCTGTGCTTTTGCTTCACCGCAAAGGCGCAGAGGGCGCAAAGATTTTTTCCGCAAATGCACGCGAATAAACGCGAAGGTATTGTTTTTTCACTGTCATCCCGAGCGCAGCCGAGGGATCTCGCGCCACAAGCCGTGCACCGCTAGATTTCTCCTTCAGGCCGAAATGCCACCGAAGCCATCTGTGTTCATCTGCGGAAAAAACTTTGCGACCCTGGCGTCTTCGTACCTTTGCGTTGGTTTTTTCAGCAACGCACTGTGCCCCCTGTGGCAAAGCGCATCTAAAATCTGCTATTTACTTTTGCAGCCATTCTTGTCGCATGTAATGCGCTCAGATGTATTCACCCAGTGGCTGGGGTTGTCGTTTGTATCAAACCCGCAGCCAGTATGGCCTCCTTTTGTGCCTTTGTGTATTTCGCCGGTTGGTATGTGTTTTACTGTCATCATTTTCTCCTGCTAGATAGCCGGTAGTCCTTTTGGTGTGGTGGAGTCCATCAGCAGATGCGTCGAGTAGGCGATACCGCCAGTAATCAGTAATCCTTTGACAAGCTTGTGAAGTTTTGTCTCAGGTTGCCATCGATAGGCTTTATATGTTCCATAACCAACCAGCGCGAGGCAGATCCAGCTATGAAAAAACTGTCTATGATTCGGGTTGCTTGCCGGTTCAATCAAATCAGGCAGTGTTCCCAATAAGTAGGCGAGGCTGCTGGCGCATGTGTATTGCCCAACATTGGGTGTATCCTGTTTTTCTGTCAGTACAGACAGCAGAGTCATGGCTAGAGCAGCGCCCGCCCGGTGAGTTGTTGCATCCGGCATGTCATTTCCCCTGTTTGTTATATTTGGGTTTACTGCGCGAGATGATTCTGGATTCTTTCTCGCGGGCCTCGGCTATGCTGCCCACCTGCTCGATGTGGACTTTTGAGCCAGGGATGTAGTCTTTGCCGCCCGGCAGATGCTCGTTAAGGCGCTCCCTTACTCTGCCGCGTTTGGCGATGCCCGTGTAATTGTTCTTGCCCGATTCTGACTGGATTTTATAGACTACCGGCTTGTCGTCGGGTAACTTACTGATGCCGGTTTTGTTGTACCTGGTTGTTTTTGTTGCCATATAAATACCTTCATAACTGACTGATTTTTAATGTAAACTGCTTGACGACAGCTGTTGAGCAAACTATCATGGTTTACAATATTTATTAAATATACTTATTTTGTAAACCATGTCAAGGACTGAATGATGATTGGAGAACGAATAAAACAGGCTCGTAAGGCCGCCGGGCTTTCGATGCGGCAACTGGCGGAAAAAACCGGGGTTTCGGCGATGGCTATTTCCAAGTACGAGCACAATAAAAATACGCCGTCATCGACTGTATTACTCGCGCTGTCGCAGGCGCTGGATGTGCGGGTCGATTATTTTTTCCGGCAATCAAAAGTGGTGCTCAGGGATGTGGAATACCGTAAGCACCCGAAGCTGTCCAAAAAAATACTCAGCAAGATCGAAGGCGATGTTATCGAACAGGTCGAACGCTATCTGATGCTCGAAGAAATACTGCCGACCAACCCAATCAGCCGCTTTACTTTGCCGAAAGGGTTGAAATCGAGAGTGGAAAGTTATGACGATATCGAGGACATAGCCAATACCTTCCGGCGCGAATGGAAACTTGGCTGCAATCCCGTTCCCGATCTGACCGACACACTGGAAGAGCGCGGCATAAAAGTATTTCTTTCCGGCGTCTTGCACGGGGAAAAATTCGACGGACTGGCGGCAAAGGTTGATGATGCTCCGGTGATTGTTGTCGATAAATACAAACCCGGTGACCGGCAACGTTTTACCCTTGCGCATGAACTGGGTCACCTGGCGCTGCAGGGCCGGCTGGCGGATAATCTGGATGAAGAAAAAGCCGCGCACCGCTTCGCCGGTGCTTTTCTGGTGCCGGCAAAAGAAGCCATCAAGGAACTGGGCAAGTCGCGCAGCTGGCTGGAACCGGCGGAATTGCACGTGCTCAAGCACACCTATGGTTTCAGCATGCGCGGCTGGATTTACCGCGCCAGCGACCTTGGCATCCTGAACCGGCATGCCGCCCGCAAAATGTGGGACTATTTCCGCGCAAACAACTGGGTTGAAACCGAGCCGGGTGAACAACTACCGCCGGAACAGCCGAAACTGTTCAAACAGCTTGTGTTTCATGCGCTGGCGGAAGATTTGATAGGCGATTCCAAGGCGGCGGAACTGCTGGCCATGCCCATTGTGGAATTCAGAAAGCTAAGGATGGTGGAAGCCAGTGAGCAAACAACTGCTAATCAGTGATGCGATTATCATTATCGATATCATCGCGGGGGAACTGGTCGAGGCAATGTTTGCGCTGGACTATGAGTTTGGCGTCCCCGACATCCTGTTTGCAGTTGAACTCGAACAGCAGCATGCGGAAATACGGCAACAGGGATTAAGGCTGATGGAAATGCCGCCAGCGGTTATCAACATGGCGGCAGCCTTGCTGGCGGAAAATACGCGCTTGAAAGTGAGTATCTTTGATTGCATGGCGTTGTCACTTGCGCAGCAACAGGACAGTACGCTGCTGACCGGCGACGCCAATTTACGGCAACTGGCGACAGCGGAAAGCGTTACAGTGCGTGGTACGCTCTGGCTGGTCGGGCAAATGTTTGAAGCTGGGTATCTCACCACAGACGAAGCAGAACAGGCATACAACAAAATGCTGGCGGATGGCAGCCGTTTGCCGCAGGACGAAATACAAAAACAATTGAGGCAATTCAGAAAAACAGATGTTTGAACAGGTATTCAAAAATATCGATGACGTCCTCTGGAAAGAGGCGGGCTGCACCACAGAACTGGATTACACCGAGCAGACCTCGTGGCTATTGTTTCTCAAGTACCTGGATGACCTGGAGCAGGAAAAGGCGATGGAAGCCGAACTCAAGGGCAAAACCTACGAATACATTATCGACGAGGCGCACCGCTGGTCCACCTGGGCGGCGCCAAAAACGCCACAAGGCGAGTTTGATCACAACCGCGCCATGACTGGCGACGACCTGATTGCCTATGTCAACGGCGAGCTGTTCACCTACCTGCACGGTTTCAAGCAGCGCGCCAGCGGGCCGGACACCATCGAATACAAAATCGGTGAAATCTTCGGTGAAATCAAGAACAAGTTCACCAGCGGCTATTCATTGCGCGACGCGCTGGAATATATCGACCAGCTGCGCTTCCGCTCGCAGAAGGAAAAACACGAGCTGTCGCATCTTTACGAAGCCAAAATCAAAAACATGGGCAATGCCGGGCGCAACGGTGGTGAGTATTACACGCCCAGGCCGCTGATTCGCGCCATGATTCAGGTCGTCAAGCCGCGCATTGGCGAGCGCATTTATGACGGCGCCTGCGGCTCGGCCGGCTTTTTATGCGAGGCTTATGACTACCTCAGGCATGGCGCGGGGAAGAAAAAGCTGACCACCAGCCAGCTGAAAACCCTGCAAACGAAAACCTTCTACGGCAAGGAGAAGAAAAGCCTGGCCTATGTCATCGCCATTATGAACATGATTCTGCATGGCATCGAAGCGCCGAATATCATCCACACCAACACCCTGGCCGAAAACCTGAGCGATATTCAGGAAAAGGACCGTTTTGAGGTCATCCTCGCCAACCCGCCCTTTGGCGGGAAAGAGCGCAAGGAAGTGCAGCAGAACTTTCCCATCAAGACAGGCGAGACTGCCTTTCTGTTCCTGCAGCACTTTATCAAGCACCTCAAGGCCGGCGGCCGCGCCGCAATCGTTATTAAAAACACTTTCCTTTCCAATTCCGACAATGCCGCAAAGGCGCTGCGCCAGGAACTGCTGGAAAGCTGCAAGCTGCACACCATACTCGACTGCCCCGGCGGGACCTTCCTCGGCGCGGGGGTGAAAACCGTGGTGCTGTTTTTCGAAAAAGGCGCGCCCACGCGAAACATCTGGTACTACCAGCTCGACCCTGGCCGCAGCCTGGGTAAGACCAATCCGCTCAATGACGACGACCTCAAAGAATTTGTCGAACTGCAAGCCGGGTTCGCCGATTCCGAAAAATCCTGGATGGTGAATATTCAGGACATCGATCAGGAAAGCTTTGACCTGTCGGTAAAGAACCCGAACAAGGCGGAAGACGCGCCGCTGCGCGATCCGGAAGTGATTATCAATGAGATTGAAACGCTGGATGCGGAGAGTGTGGAAATTTTGGAAGGGATTCGGGGGATGTTATGAAGGGTGGATGGGTAATGGCAATACTTGGTGATCTCTGCGATTTTGAAAATGGTGATCGAGGTAAGAATTATCCTGGGCGAAAGGCTTTTGTTGATAAAGGCATTCCTTTTATTAATGCTGGTCATTTAGATAATGGGCTTATTGATAACAAAACAATGAATTTCATTCCAAGGGATAGATATGATCTTATGGGTAATGGAAAGATTAAAAAAGGTGATCTTCTGTTCTGCCTTCGTGGGTCACTTGGTAAGTATGGCTTAGTAAGTGACATTGAAGAGGGAGTAATAGCCTCGTCACTGGTCATAGTTCGTCCAAAAAATATGCTTGATGTGCAATACCTGGCTAAATATTTTGGCAGCAAACTCTGTTATCAGATGATTAAAAAATTTGAGAATGGTGCTGCTCAACCAAATTTATCTGCGAAAAGCTTAAAGCTTTTTGAAATTCCATTACCTCCAATAGAAGAACAAAAGCGCATCGTCGCCATTCTCGACGAAGCCTTTGCCGGAATCGATACAGCGATTGCCAATACCGAAAAAAACCTCGCCAATGCCCGTGAGTTGTTTGAAAGTTATTTGAACTCAATTTTTGAGCATGAGGGTGAAGGCTGGATAACAAAAACATTAGGTGAGATAGGCAAAGTATCGATGTGTAAAAGGATTTTGAAAAAACAAACTACAGCCTCAGGCGATATCCCTTTCTATAAAATAGGTACTTTTGGCAAAGAGCCAAATGCCTTTATTAGTGCTGATCTATATCAGGAATTTAAAGAAAAATATTCTTTTCCCAAGAAGGGGGATGTTTTGATTTCAGCGTCAGGTACCATAGGAAGGCGAGTTATTTATGATGGGGAACCAGCATATTTTCAAGATTCAAATATTGTATGGATTGATAATGATGAAAGCTTGGTGTTAAACGAGTACTTGTATCAATTTTATGGCGTATGTGATTGGAATCCATCTAAAGGGGCGACAATTTCAAGGTTATACAATGATGACTTGAGAAGAATAAAAATTTCATTTCCGAGTATTGCGGAACAAAAGAAACTGATAGAAACAATGGGGGAGCTTGATAGCCAAACTCAAAATCTTGAAGCTATTTATCAGGATAAACTTTCAGCTTTAATTGAGCTTAAACAATCCCTGCTACAAAAAGCCTTTTCCGGTGAATTAACCGCAGACAATAACAAACTGATGGATAATGCAGTGGCATGAGTCGGGATAAACTGTGGAAATCATTTGAAGAGCAACTGTCCATACTAAAGGAACGAGGATTACTGGTGGATAATGAATCTGCCGCGCTGGATTATCTGGGGCGTATCGGTTATTACCGCCTGAGTGGTTACTGGTATTCGTTTCGTCAACTGGAATTGAGTGATGATGGCCATGGGCTTATTCAATACAAGCGCCTCGATCAGTTTGTCGAGGGCAGCCATTTCAAGGATGCGGTTGAGCTGTACGTGTTTGATAAAAAGCTTCGTCTGCTCGCTCTGGATGCTCTGGAGCGTATCGAGCTGGCGATACGTGTGGATATTGCTCATCTTCTGGGTGAGCTGGATATATACGCGCATGAAAATCCCAGTATATTCCATGGTAATTTTTCCAAAAAGACCAATCATTCAGGTAAAACGAAGCATCAGCTGTGGCTGGAGAAATATCAGGGACAGCTGCACCGTGCACGGCGTACCCCCTTTGTTGAGCATTACATGAATAAGTATGGCCACTTACCCATTTGGGTGGCGATTGAAATTTGGGACTTTGGCCTGCTCTCAAAGCTGTATGCGGGGATGCAGTTCAAGCATAAGGAGCAGATTGCTGCGAAATATGGCGCCAATAACAGCAAGGACTTTACCGGATGGTTGCGTGGCCTGAACTTTATCCGCAATGTGTCGGCACACCACAGCCGTTTGTGGAATATCAACGTGCTGGAACGGGCCAGGTTGCCGCAGGACGATGCCTGTTGGCAGCAGCTCAATAATGCCCGTCCGTTTCTCTATTTTTGTTTGATGCAGCGATTAATGCGTGTGATCTGCCCGAATTCCAGATGGTCTGAGCGTTTTGCAGCGCTACTTGATGAGTTTCCTGATGTGGGCAGCGGCACGGTGAGCCTGGCTGATTTTGGTCTGCTGGAGGGTTGGCTGGAGTGGGATTTATGGAGCCGGAAATGAGAACCGACACGTACACAGAAGTGCAGAGGTGCCGGGCGTATTACAAGTAATTATAGCAACAAACGCTGGGGCGTCAAGATTGGTGCAGGCCGGAAATACTGATATATGACAGGCTGTTTTCTTGTTCGTGTTTTGATTGTTATTGACATAGAATAAGAGCGTAAAACAAGAATATTAGTAAAAACAATGCCTTACTATTGTCTTATCGGGCGCATTTTCTTAATCGGGTTTTGATTCTCAGGCAAGCCAAATAGATGAATGAAGCGGAAACCAGAGCCGAACTGATCGACCCCGCGCTAAAAGCAGCCGGCTGGGGCGTGGTCGAGGGCAGCCGGGTGCGACGCGAGGTGATTGCGCCGGGGCGTCTGCAGGGCGGCGGCAGGCGCGGCAGGCAGGACATTGCCGATTATGTGCTGTTCTACAAAGGGCAAAAGCTCGGCGTGATCGAAGCCAAAAAGCAAAGCCTGGCGGATACCGAGGGCGTTGCCCAGGCCAAGCGTTATGCCGAGCGTCTGCAAACGCGGTTTGCCTATTCCACCAATGGCGTTGGCATCTATCAGATTGACATGCACACCGGCGAGGAAGGCCATATTGACCGCTACCCCACGCCCGATGAACTCTGGGCGCAGACTTTTTCAGCGCAAAACGACTGGCGTGACCGCTTTGGTGAAGTGCCGTTCGAGGACAAGGGCGGTTACTGGCAGCCGCGCTACTACCAGCACAATGCCATCAACAAAACCCTGGAAGCCCTTGCCGATGGCAGGAACAGAATCCTGCTCACCCTGGCCACCGGCACGGGCAAAACCGCCATTGCCTTTCAGATTGCCTGGAAGCTGTTTCACAGCCGCTGGAACCTGACGGGTGAGCCTACGCGCCGCCCGCGTATTCTGTTTCTGGCCGACCGCAATATTCTGGCCGATCAGGCCTATAACAGTTTTTCCGCCTTTCCTGACGATGCGCTGGTGCGCATCGACCCGGAGATTATTCGCAAAAAGGGCCGGGCGCCGAAAAACGGCAGTATTTTTTTCACCATATTCCAGACCTTTATGGCCGGGCGCGGCGAGGACGGCAACCCGGCGCCCAGTTTTGGCGAATACCCGCCGGATTTTTTTGATTTCATTATCATCGACGAGTGTCATCGCGGCGGCGCCAATGACGAGAGCAACTGGCGCGGGATTCTGGAGTATTTCGCACCGGCGGTGCAGCTTGGCCTGACCGCCACCCCCAAACGCCAGCACAATGCCGATACCTATGCCTATTTCGGCGAGCCGGTGTATGTCTACTCGCTGAAGGAAGGCATCAATGACGGCTACCTGACGCCGTTCAAGGTAAGGCAGATCGCCACCACGCTGGATGACTATGTTTATACGCCGGATGATGATGTTATCGAGGGCGAGATTGAAACCAATAAACGCTATACCGAGGAAGACTTCAACCGTGTTATCGAAATCCGCGAGCGCGAGCAGTACCGCGTCAGGCTGTTTATGGATATGATTAACCAGCAGGATAAAACCCTGGTGTTCTGCGCCACCCAGGAACACGCGCTGGTGGTGCGCGACCTGATCAACCAGGCCAAAACCAGCACCGACCCCAACTATTGCGTTCGCGTCACCGCCAATGACGGCGCCGAGGGCGAGCGTTTTCTGCGTCTGTTTCAGGATAATGAGAAGACCTTTCCCACCATACTGACTACCTCGCAGAAACTTTCCACCGGCGTCGATGCCCGTAATATCCGCAATATCGTGCTGATGCGGCCCATCCGCTCGATGATTGAATTCAAGCAGATTATCGGTCGCGGCACGCGGCTGTTCGATGGCAAGGACTATTTCACCATTTACGATTTTGTCAAAGCCTATGAGCTGTTCAACGACCCCGAATGGGATGGCGAACCGCTGCAGCCGGAACCGTGCGAGCGTTGCGGCAACAGTCCTTGCACCTGCATGACGAAACCGCCCGAACCGTGTGAAGTTTGCGGCAAGTTGCCTTGCGTCTGCGAAAAATCACCACCTGAGGCTTGCCCGGATTGCGGCGAGTACCCCTGTGTTTGCGAGAACAGGACAAAAATCAGGATCAGACTGGCCGACGGCAAGGCGCGGATGATTCAGAGCATGACCGCGACATCGTTCTGGAGCCCGGATGGCAAGCCGGTGTCCGCCGCCGAGTTTATCGAGCGCTTGTTTGGCGAGCTGCCGGACTTGTTCCGGGATGAAGACGAGTTGCGGCGCTTGTGGAGCCAGCCGGATACCCGTAAACGCCTGCTCGCGGGGCTGGAAGAAAAAGGTTATGGCATCGAGCAGCTTGACGAAGTCAAACGCATTATTGATGCTGAAAAGAGTGACATATTTGACGTATTGGCCTACATCGCGTTCGCGCAGGCGCCGATCACGCGAGAACAGCGGGTTGCCGAGAAAAAATCAATTATCAACAGGCGGTACAGCGACTACAACCAGCAACAGTTCCTGAATTTTGTGCTTGACCAGTATGTCGAGGAAGGCGTGCGCGAACTGGATCAGGACAAATTGCCTGATTTGCTGGAGTTGAAATACCACGGCGTTGCTGACGCAGCGGCGGAACTGGGTGGCGTGGCTACAATACGGGAAGTGTTTATCGGTTTTCAGCGGTATTTGTATGAATAGACGGATTGCAGCCCGGTTGTTGCATGAATGAGGTCATTGCCAAACTTCAGTGCGATGCATCGCTGGGCGGTGAGTCATACCGCGTACAACTGGTTCGCAGTGGAGAAGATGCGCCCCGGTATTGCCTGAAAACAAAAGTCTGGACAGTATCGGCGCGTGACGCGGAAAAATCGGAAACCGGCCTGCAGCCGGAAACAGTCGAACAGTGGCTGCAACAACTGTCACACGCCACAGCGCCGGTGACGCCAACAGCTATGCAGGGCTGTGACGGCGCAATACACCGCTTGAGTTTTTACAATGGATTGAACGAAACACACTTTCAGTGGTGGCAACAGGCGCCGGAGCCGTACAGGGTGTTGGTGAATTTTGGTAATTCTCTACTCGAAGCAGCGGGTCTGGACGACAGATTGGCCGTGCAGGATGATGTTCATGCGTTATGATGTGCATTAAAGTGTTGATGGTGTGTCGCAATAGGGTAAAGTGTTTTTTTCACCGCAAAGGCGCAGAGGTTTTTTCCGCAAATGCACGCAAATAAACGCGAAGGTTCAGTTGTCGTTTCGACCGCAGGGAGAAATCTCGCAGAGCTCGGCCTGTGGCGCGAGACCCTTCGGCTGCGCTCGGGATGACAGGAATAATGCATTTGCCACAGAGAACACAGAGCGCACGGAGACAATTTGAAACTTGATCACAGAGACGCAGAGACACAGAGGTTTTCTGTCTGTAGGAGTGGCTTTAGCCACGAACGGTGATATCCACAAATGCAGTGCTTGTTGAAATCATGTGTGCGTGGCTGAAGCCGCTCCCCGCCAGAATAATAATCTCTGTGCCTCTGCGTCTCTGTGGCGAAAAGCATACACGTCCTGCTGCCGTGGAAAATCACCATGCATAAACTGCTGCTGAACCGCGAGATTTACGATGTGCTGATTCAGGAATACCTGCCTGAAGCCAGGCAGTTTATCTGGATTGTCACCGCCGACATCAAGGATATGCATGTGGAAGCCTGGGGCGGTTTTGTTCCCTTGCTGGAATTGCTGGCGGACAAGGTGTCGCAGGGGGTGGCGGTCAGGCTGATTCACGCCAAGGAACCGGGGCCGCGCTTTCGTGAAGACTTTGACCGTTTCGATGAGCTGGTTGAATCGGAACTGTTCGAGCGCATTCTGTGTCCGCGTGTGCACACCAAGGCGATTGTCATGGATAATGTGGTGGGTTTTGTCGGTTCGCCCAATCTTACCGGCGCGGGCATGGGTAGCAAGCACGAAGACAAGCGTAATTTTGAGGCCGGTTTTTTGTTTGATGAGGCCGAATCGCTGCAAAAACTGGTGGGCTGGGTGGATGAACTGTATCTTGGCGAGTATTGTCAGACATGCAGGCGGCGGGAGCATTGTCCCGACCCTATTGATGAACAGTAACAGACAATGAACAGTGAATATTGAATAATGGATGGGGGGCAGATTTTGACACAAGCAAAATTGACAGGGCGTTGTTTATGTGGAGCGGTGCAGTATGAAATCGATGGTGATGCGGAACGGTTTTATTATTGCCACTGCAGTCGTTGCCGCAAACTGACCGGCAGTGGCTTTGCCAGCAATCTGCTGGTGTCGCCGGTAGACTGCCTGCGCTGGACAAAGGGCGAGGACAAGCTCAAGCATTTCAAAGTGCCGGAAGCCGAGCGGTTTTATAACCTGTTCTGTTCCGAATGCGGCAGTCCGATGCCGCGCGTGGTCGAGGCGCTGAACGGCGTGCTGATACCGGCGGGTTCGCTCAATGAAGAACCGCCGATTGCGCCGTCGGCCAGAATTTTCTGGGAGTCGCGCGCCGAGTGGACCTGTCCGGATGAAAGTTTGCCGGTGTTTGCGGAGTACCCGACGGTTTAGTGAAAAGTGAATAATGAATAATTTTTTTATCCGGTTTGTTGATGCCTGTTTAAAACTGCTGATGATTGTGGCTTTGTTGATTCCGTTGCGGGGAATCGCGGGGGAAGGCGAGCTGTTGCTTGAACGGTTTTTGTCGCAGACGCGCACCCTGAGCGCGGCGTTTCAGCAAACCCTGCGCGCGGATGACGGGTTTGTGATGCAGCAGTCCGAAGGCCGGTTTTATCTGTCTCGCCCCGGCAAGTTTCGCTGGGATTATGAAAAGCCCTATCAGCAACAGATAGTATCGGACGGCGACAAGGTGTACATCTACGATGTGGATTTGCAGCAGGTCACGGTGCAACAGCAGAACGCCGCGCTCAGCAACACGCCGATGGCGTTGATGCAGGACAAGGCGACTCTGGCTGATACCTACAACGTGCAGGAGCTGGACAGCCGTGATGGCGTGTACCGTCTGAAGCTGATCAGCAAAAAGGGCGATGGCGACTTCAACGGCATTGTGGTCGGGGTTGATAAAACCGGATTGCGTTTTCTGCAATTAAAAGACCAGTTCAATCAGGTCACGGATATTGTGTTTGATGCATTGCAAACCAACTCGAAGTTGCAATCCGGTTTGTTTGAATTTGCCCCGCCTGAAGGGGTGGATGTGTTCGGCGGCGGTTGATTATGAAGCAGGGCGCACAGTCAGGTGATTTGCTGGCGGAGCTTGCGCCGGCTGAAACCCGTCCGCTGGCCGACCGCATGCGCCCGGCTACACTGGCGGAATGCATGGGCCAGCAACATATTATCGGTGATGAACATGTGCTGACGCAGGCGATTGCCAACAATCACCTGCATTCGATGGTGTTCTGGGGGCCGCCGGGCACCGGCAAGACCACCTTGGCGCGCATCGTGGCGCAATCAGCCAATGCTGAATTCATCGCCCTGTCGGCTGTGTTGTCCGGCGTCAAGGACATACGCGAGGCCATCGAACAGGCGCGCATGAACCAGTCCGCCGGCCGCGCCACCATTTTGTTTGTCGATGAAGTGCATCGCTTCAACAAGTCGCAGCAGGATGCGTTTTTACCGCATATTGAAGACGGCACCATTTATTTTATCGGCGCCACCACCGAAAACCCTTCGTTTGAACTCAACAATGCGCTGCTGTCGCGCGTCAAGGTATATGTGCTGAAAAGCCTGGACAGCGACGCCATCAAGGCCGTATTGCAACGCGCCATTGAACACGATGTGGTGTTGAGTCAAAAACAGATTGTTATCAGCAACAAGGCGCTCGGCATGCTGACCGCCGTCGCTGATGGTGATGCGCGCCGCGCGCTCAATTTTCTGGAAATTGCGGTAGATCTGGCCGACACCGGGCGTGAACGCATCGAGATTTCCGAAAAAATTGTTGAAGATGTCAGCGCGCAAAGTTTGCGCCGTTTCGACAAGGGCGGCGAGGCGTTTTATGACCAGATATCCGCGATGCACAAGTCGGTGCGCGGCAGCGACCCGGATGCCGCGTTGTACTGGTTTGCGCGCATGATCGATGGCGGTTGCGATCCACTGTATATCGCCCGCCGCGTGGTGCACATGGCTTCGGAAGACATCGGCAATGCCGATCCGCGCGGCCTGCAACTGGCGCTGGACGCCTGGGAGTCGTATGAGCGCCTGGGCAGTCCCGAAGGCGAACTGGCGATTGCGCAGGCGGTGGCGTATCTGGCCTGCACCAGCAAAAGCAACGCGGTCTACAAGGCATACGGCGAAGCCATGCGCGATGCGCGCGAGCACGGTTCGCTGGAAGTTCCGCTGCATATCCGCAATGCGCCCACGCGGTTAATGAAAGAACTGGGTTATGGCAAGGATTACCGCTATGCGCATGATGAACCTGACGGCTTTGCCGCCGGCGAGATCTATCTGCCCAATGAGCTGGCCGGTCGTCAGTATTACCATCCGGTTAATCGCGGACTGGAAGCGAAGATTGGCGAAAAGCTGCAAAAACTGCGTCAGTTGAATAAAAAGCAGTCTGAATAGAGCGTTTTATCGCTATTGCGTTGAAAACTTGCCGGAAAATTCCGGGCGGTTGTGTTGGCGGCTTAGTCACCCTGTTGCGATAGCAAACTGACCAGATGGTCGCCTGACATCGGACGGTGGAAGTAATAACCCTGCATGCCGTATATCTTCCGGTTTTTCATATAGCGGTAGTCTTCTTCAGTCTCAACCCCTTCCACCAGACACTTGATATCCAGCTTGTCCGCCATTACCAGAATGGCGTCGATAATCGTGCGCTGTTCACGGGTTTGTTGTTCGATATTGGAAACGAACGATTTGTCGATTTTCAGAATGTTGACCGGCAGGCGATGCAGGTAGGAGAGGGAACTGTAGCCCGTGCCGAAATCATCCAGCATGAAATCAATGCCATGATCAATCAGTCGGTTCATTTTGCCGACAGTGGTGTCGATGTTTTGCGCCAGCACATTTTCGGTAAATTCGAGTTTGATGAAGTCTGTAGGCACCTTATGGCGATTGATAATATCCAGCAGATGATCGACAAAATCCTGCTGGATGAATTGTCTTGGGCTGATGTTGATGCTGATGTATTTGAAGTCTGAATTTTCAGGTAACTGTTTGCGCAACTTGCTGGCGAAAGCGCAGGCGTGTTCAACAATCCAGTCGCTCAGCGTCAGTATCAGATTGCTTTCTTCCGCAATGTAGACGAAGTCATTCGGGGTGATATTGCCCATGGTCGGATTGTTCCAGCGAATCAGGGATTCGGCGCCGACGATGCGATTGTTCGCGCCGATGATTGGCTGGTAGGCAAGGTGCAGCTCATCTTTGGCAATCGCCTTGCGCAGGTGGTCTTCGATGATCAGGCGCTTGTTGGCTTCATCCTGCATTGCCGGGTCAAAAAATTCAAAACGGTTGCGTCCCTGTTCCTTGGCGCGATACATGGCGGTATCGGCATGTTTGAGCACGCTTTCACTGTCGCATTCGTTTTCATTTGCGCAGGGGAATATCGCTATGCCAATACTGGGCGTAATGTGCAGGCTGAATTCACCTATGCTGACCGGCTGCTCCATCACCTGCAGAATTCGCGTGGCGACATGCTGGGCGGTGTTGACAGCGGTGGTTTTGTTGTCGCCAATATTGGTCAGGATGTAAACAAATTCATCGCCGCCGATACGGTAAACACTGTCGCCGGCGCGCGCCTGGGCTTTCAGTTTTTCGGCAATCTGGGTCAGCAGGATATCGCCAACTGAATGGCCGAGTGAGTCATTGATGTGCTTGAAGTTGTCCAGGTCGATATACAGCAACGCGCCAAACACATGGTAGCGTTGCGCCTTGGCGATCTCCTGGTACAGGGCATAGCGGAATTCGCGCCGGTTGGGCAGGTTGGTCAAAGGATCCTGCTTGGCCTGTTGCTCATAGGATTTGCGGATGTCCTGAATGTTGCTGATCTGGTCTTTCAGTTGTTTGTGCTGGATGCAGATTTTGTAGTGACGCGCCAGCTTTTTCACAATGCTGATCAGCGCTTCGGGCAGGCCGGGTGCAAAAGCGGTTTGTTTCACCAGCAACAGCACACCGTAAGGGTGAAAGCAAAAAGCGAGATAATGGACGTTATTGTGTTCCAGGTGTTCAAAGGTGCGGGCTTCGGCGCGGGTGAACAGCTCTAGCAACGCCATGACTTTTTCATGGTTATGCGGGCGAATGTCGCCGTGTGGCGCGGCGATGTCGTGTTCAATCTGCTGACTGTGCTTTGGGCCCTCGTGAAAGGAATACAGATGTATGCTTTCCAGATTCAGCAGCTTGCGCGCACACTGCATGAAGCTGTGCATTACTTCGCGCGCATGCAGGCTTTCACCGATGGCGAGCAGTAGTTCGTTTTGCAGTGAGATCAGCTTGATTGTGCTTAGCTGCGCGTTTGCCGAGCGGTCTGGTTTGAGTGCTGTCATTCACCAAGTATAGGATATCTGCAAGACTGGTTTGGGGTTGCGGTTGTGTTGAATGTAAGCAATTGGTTACATCTGGCGTCCCGGTTCAGGCGCTGTTCTGGTAGAGCATAAACCGCTCCAGCCGGCGGTTCAGCTCATCCAGATGCGCGGGATTGATGCGGTCGTAATCGCCGGTAAGAATATGGCGCAGTGAGTCCAGCAGGTTGTGGTGGCTGTCTTCAGGCTGGTTGGCGTCAGATGCGTTGCGCTCGAACAGGGCGAAATGGTCGCGGCTCATTTGCATGGCGTTTTTCAGCGCGCATCGCGCTTCTTCCATCATGTCTTCAACCGTTTGCGTTTTGCTGTCAACCCGGGAGCTTGTCAGGCCGGCCGCCAGTTTCAGTCGTACAGACTGTGCGCCGATTTTGAAATTGATGTTATGTATGTCAGTGCGCACCCTGCGAATGCTTGCCTGCGCGCGAATCTGGTTGCACACAGGTTGCAGGATGGCGAATCTGGCTGTACTGATACGCGCGACCACATCTTCGTTACGCACCTTGTGTCTGAAACGATCCGCGACCGTTGCGATAATCTGCCCCGCGATTTTGTTGCCATAGTCATCCAGAGTCTTTTCAAAATCCATGATTTCAAGCAGTGCGATACTGAACTGCGTGCCGTGGCGCTGGGCAAAGGCAAGAAACTTGGCGGCGTGTTGCTGCATGGATGTCGCGTTGTACAGGCCCGAGAGTTTGTCGATGCCCAGTTGTTCTTCCAGTGATGACACTTTTTCACTGAGCCGGATGTAGGAATATGCGCGAGACATCAAATCCATTTTTTTGAATGGTTTGGCGATGAAGTCGGTTGCGCCAAGTTCAAACGCTTCACTCATTGCGGCTTCGGTATCCGCGGCGCCGGTGATCATGATAACCGGCATGGTGGCGATGCGGCTATTGGTGCTTTCGCGGATATTGGTCAGTAGTTGCAATCCATTCATCCCCTTCATGTTGATATCGGTGAACAGGATTTTTACCGAGGTGCTGGTGCGCAGCATGTCCCAGGCTTCGTCACCGCTGGCGCAGGTGTGGACGCGGTATTTTTCCTGCAAAATCTTGCGCGCCAGTTTGCGGGCTGTGCGCGAGTCATCGACAAACAATATTTGCGGGCTTTCACTCATATCAGCTTGGCAGGCGCATCCATGATGGCGTGCTGTCAGGTTACTTACTGGATGATTAATGGAATTTCAGAGAGTATAGGCGAGAAAACCGCTGATTTTACCGCGCGCTACAGGCAAGCTTGCCAGCGGCTGGCTATACTTGGTTGGCGCAACACGATAAAGGACATGCAATATCACGATGAGCAGAGAGTTTGAACGCCACCCGGGAGGCGAGCACGCCATCCGCATACTCAGTATCAATGATGAAGCAGTTGCCGATGAGACCATGCAGCGACTGGTTGTGCACAATATCGGCAAGGGCGGGTTTCGTTTTGAGTGTGAGTGTGAACTGCAACTCGAAGACCGGGTAAAAGTGTTGCTGAGCTTTCCCGACGGTTATCAGCAAGAAGTGCTGGGGCGCATTTGTTACAGCGACGAGCTGGAAAATAATCTGACCGCGTACGGATTCAGCGTGATTTCGGGTTTCTATTCCATGAGCCACACGCTGGCTTGAGGTGGTTTCAACAGCCTGTCAGGCCAGTTTGCGGTACTTGATTCGGTGCGGATTCGCTGCTTCCTCACCCAGCCGCGCGACACGGTCTTTTTCGTATTCCGAATAATTGCCTTCAAACCAGGTGACCTGGCTGTCGCCCTCAAACGCCAGAATGTGGGTGGCGATGCGGTCGAGGAACCAGCGGTCATGTGAAATCACCACCACGCAGCCGGGGAAATCCAGAATCGCTTCTTCCAGCGCGCGCAGGGTTTCCACATCGAGGTCGTTAGTGGGCTCGTCAAGCAGCAGCAGGTTGCCGCCACTCTTTAACAGCTTGGCCAGATGCACGCGGTTGCGTTCGCCGCCGGACAGATGCTTGATGAATTTCTGCTGGTCTTCACCCTTGAAATTGAAGCGGCTGACATAGCCGCGCGAGGGCACGGTGTAATTGCCGATGGTGATGTTGTCGAGGCCGTCCGAAATTTCATCCCACACCGTTTTGTCGCCATCCAGCGCACCGCGTGACTGATCCACATAGGCAATCTCCACGGTGTCGCCAACGCGTATCGTACCGCTGTCGGGTTGTTCCTCGCCGGTAATCAGGCGGAACAGGGTGGTCTTGCCGGCGCCGTTGGGGCCGATAATGCCGACAATGCCGCCGCGCGGCAGCTTGAAACTGAGATTTTCGTACAACAGCTTGTCGCCGAACTGCTTGCTGATGCCATCGGCCTCAATGACCAGTTCACCCAGGCGCGGGCCGGGCGGGATGTACAGCGACTTGGTCTCGCTACGCTGCTGATAATCGGATGACGACAGTTCTTCAAAGCGCTGCATGCGCGCCTTGCTCTTGGCCTGCCGCGCCCTGGCGCCGGCGCGCACCCATTCCAGCTCGGCCTGAATCGCTTTCTGACGCTTGGCTTCCTTTTTCTCCTCCATCGCCAGGCGCTGTTCCTTCTGCTCCAGCCAGGAAGAATAATTGCCTTCCCAGGGAATGCCGTGGCCGCGGTCCAGCTCGAGAATCCAGCCGGCGACATTGTCGAGGAAATAGCGGTCATGGGTGACGGCGACCACGGTGCCGCTGTATTCTTTCAGGAAGCGCTCCAGCCAGGCCACCGATTCGGCGTCCAGATGGTTGGTGGGCTCGTCCAGAATCAGCATGTCGGGCGAGGACAGCAGCAGGCGGCACAGCGCCACGCGGCGTTTTTCCCCACCGGACAGCTTGCTTACATCGGCGTCCCACGGCGGCAGACGCAGCGCATCGGCGGCGACTTCCAGCTTGTGTTCGATGTTATGCGCATCGGCGGCCTGGATGATGTTTTCCAGCCGCGCCTGCTCGGCGGCGAGCGCATCGAAATCGGCGTCCGGCTCGGCGTAGGCGGCGTAGACGGCCTCCAGCGCCTGCTGCGCCTCGATAATCTCGCTCAGCCCCTCCTCGACATTGCCGCGCACATCCTTGCTTTCGTCCAGTTCCGGCTCCTGCGGCAGGTAGCCGATGCGAATATCGGACGCCGGTCGCGCCTCGCCAATGTAATCCTTGTCGATACCCGCCATGATGCGCAGCAGGGTGGATTTGCCGGCGCCGTTGTAACCCAGCACGCCGATCTTGGCGCCGGGGAAAAAGTTGAGGCTGATGTCCTTGAGAATTTCTTTTTTCGGCGGTACGACCTTGCCGACGCCATTCATGGTGTAAATGTATTGAGCCATAAGGTGCTGGGAACTAGATTCTGGGGGCTGGTAAAAACATGGCGTGATTATACGCATTCATTTCCATGTTGCCATATCACTTTCTCAACCCAGCGCCCAGCACCCAGCACCTCTTTTTGATAGAATCAGCTCCAATTTTCGCCGGCGTCACACGATGCCGTCAGCATTTTTCGCCTGTGGGAGTGGCTATGTTTACAAAAGACATGAATATCGCCGATTACGATGAAGCGCTGTGGTCGGCGATTGAGCACGAACAACGCCGTCAGGAAGAACATATCGAACTGATTGCCTCTGAGAACTACGCCAGCCCGCGGGTGATGCAGGCGCAGGGTTCTGTGCTCACCAACAAATACGCCGAAGGCTATCCCGCGCGGCGCTATTATGGCGGTTGCGAGAATGTCGATGTCGCCGAGCAGCTGGCCATCGACCGCGTCAAGCAGCTGTTTGGCGCCGGTTACGCCAATGTGCAGCCGCATTCCGGTTCGCAGGCCAATGCGGCGGTGTACATGAGTCTGTGCCAGCCCGGCGATACCGTGCTCGGCATGTCGCTGGCGCACGGCGGGCATCTGACCCACGGCTCCAAAGTCAGCTTTTCCGGCAAGCTGTACAATGCGGTGCAATACGGTCTGAACGAAGCCACTGGCGAAGTTGACTACGACCAGATTCAGCAACTGGCCAACGAGCACAAGCCGAAAATGATTGTCGGCGGCTTTTCCGCTTACTCGCGGGTGATGGACTGGGGCAAATTCCGCGACATCGCCGATTCGGTCGGCGCCTATCTGATGATTGACATGGCGCATGTCGCCGGCCTGATTGCGGCGGGCATTTATCCCAACCCGATAGAACACGCGCATGTGGTGACCTCCACCACCCACAAAACCCTGCGCGGCCCGCGCGGCGGCATTATCCTGGTGAGTGAAAAAGTGATGCAGGACGACCCCGACATCACCAAGAAACTCAACTCGGCGATTTTCCCCGGCACCCAGGGCGGCCCGCTGATGCACGTGATTGCCGCCAAGGCGGTGGCGTTCAAGGAAGCGCTGGAGCCGGAATTTGCCGACTACCAGAAACAGGTGGTGAAAAATGCGCAGGCGATGGCCGAGGTGGTGATGGCGCGTGGCCACAAGGTGGTCTCCGGCGGCACCGACGACCATCTGTTTTTGTGGGATTTCATCGAAAAAGGCCTCACCGGCAAGGATGTGGAAGCCGAACTGGGCCGCGCCCGCATCACCGTCAACAAGAATGCTGTGCCGAATGACCCGCAATCGCCGTTTGTCACCAGCGGCATCCGTGTGGGTACGCCGGCGATGACCACGCGCGGTTTTGACGAGGACGATGCGCGCAATCTGGCTGGCTGGATGTGCGACATTATTGACAGCATACAGGACGGTAAGGCCGATGATGCTGTCGTTGACAAGGTGCGCGAGCAGGTCGCTGAACTGTGCAAACGCAAACCCGTGTACACATAAACTGCCATGCATTGCCCCTTCTGCCAGCAACCCGACACCCGTGTGATTGATTCACGCCTGTCCACCGATGGTGAACAGGTGCGCCGCCGCCGTGAATGTGTCGAATGTGGCGAACGCTTCACCACCTATGAACAGGCGGAACTCAACATCCCGCGCCTGGTAAAACAGGACGGCAACCGCGTGCCCTTCGTCGAGGAAAAACTGCGCGCCGGCATGATGCGCGCGTTGGAAAAACGCCCGGTCAGCTCCGAGCAAATCGAGGAAGCGGTGTCGCGCATCAAGCACAATCTGATGGCGGCGGGCGAACGCGAAGTCAGCTCGCGCAAGCTGGGTGACTGGGTGATGGACGAATTGCTGCAACTGGACCAAGTCGCCTATATCCGTTTCGCCTCCGTGTATCTCGATTTTGGCGATGTCAGCGCGTTTCGCGAGGTGATCGACCGGCTGGAAAAACAGCGCGCGCCCCGCAGCAAATCCTGACGCTATCCCGTGGCAACACCGGCAACTGAATTCATGCAGCGCGCCCTGCGTCTGGCTGCGCAAGGCCTGTACACCACCGAGCCCAATCCGCGCGTGGGTTGTGTGCTGGTGAAAAACGGCGCCATTGTCGGTGAAGGTTGGCACCACAGGACGGGCGAGGCGCACGCTGAAATCAACGCCCTGCGCGAAGCCGGCGAACATGCCCGTGGCGCTGTTGCCTATGTCACGCTGGAGCCGTGCAGCCACACCGGCAAAACCGGCCCCTGCGCGCATGCGCTGGTCGAGGCCGGCGTCAGCAAGGTGGTGGCGGCGATGGTCGACCCCAACCCGCTGGTGGCGGGCAAGGGGCTGGCGCATTTGCAGCAGCACGGCGTCGAAACCGAAACCGGCTTGCTGGAAGCGCAGGCGCGGGCGCTGAATCCCGGCTTTATCATGCGCATGGAGCAGGGGCGGCCGTTCATGCGGCTGAAAATGGCGATGAGCCTGGACGGGCGCACCGCGATGGCTTCCGGCGAAAGCCAGTGGATTACCGGCGAGGCCGCGCGCGCCGATGTGCAGCGTTACCGCGCGCGCAGCGGCGCGATACTCACCGGCATCGGCACCGTGTTGCAGGACGACCCGCGCATGGATGTGCGGGTCAGCGCCGAACAACTTGGCGCAAAAGACCCGGTAAACCGCCCGTTGCGCGTGGTGCTGGATTCAAAAGGGCGCATGCCGGCCGACGCCGCCATGTTGAAAACATCGGGAGATATTTTGCACATAACGGCTGAAGGCACAGCCTCGCAACTGCCCTGCGAACACGTGCAACTGCCGCATCATGCCGAAGGCATCGATTTGCCGGCCTTGATGGCGCTGCTGGCGGACAGGCAGGTCAACGAATGTCATGTAGAATGCGGCTCCCGCCTTGCTGGCAGTCTCTTGCAACACCGCCTGGTGGATGAACTGGTCATCTACATGGCGCCGCATATCATGGGCGATCAGGCCAAAGGCCTGTTTCACCTGCCGTGGCTGGAAACGATGGCGCACCGCGTCAACCTGCAACGGCGGGATGTGCGCATGGTGGGGGAGGATGTGCGCATGGTGTTTGGGCTTCGTAGCGAATAATGAATAATGAGTAGTGAATAGTGAAACGAATTTCAGGAATTGAGATAACACCATGTCAACCGTAACCGCTGTCATCAAACATGGCGAAATCTGCATCGCCGCCGACAGTCTCACCAGTTTTGGCGACCTGCGCCTGAATGCGCAATACGATGCCGATCACGACAAGATTCTCGCGCACGGCGACAACCGCATCGGCATCGTTGGCAGCGCGGCGCATCAGCTGGTGCTGGAAAGCCTGCTTAACGACAAAAAGGTAAAAACTGATTTTTCCAGCAAGCTGGCGGTGTTCGAAACCTTTCGCTCGTTTCACCCGATACTGAAAGAAAAATATTACCTCAACCCCAAGGATGAAGACGACGATCCGTATGAGTCCACCCAGATTGATGCGCTGATCGCCAATCCCTACGGTTTGTTTGGCATTCATTCATTGCGCGAGGTCACGCAATACACCCGCTTCTGGGCCATAGGCTCCGGCAGCGAATATGCGCTGGGCGCGATGTTTGCGGTGTTTGATGAATACGACAGCGCGGAACAGATTGCCGCCGCCGGGGTGCGCGCCGGGGCGGAATTCAACAATGCGTCTTCAATGCCGATGTCGAGTTATGTGATTAAAATGAAACCGGCCGCCAAAAAGAAAAAAACCGCCAGCAAAAAACATTAATCATGTTTACCGGCATCATCGAAGCAGTGGGCAAAATCCGGTCAATCAAACCGGTTGGCGGCGACATGCGCCTGTCAATCGCCACCGGCGATCTGGACATGGCCGATGTGCAACTGGGCGACAGCATTGCGGTGAACGGCGTGTGCCTGACCGCGATTGAATTTGACGCACAGTCGTTTTCGGCGGATGTGTCCAATGAAACCCTGTCGCTGACCTCACTGAAATTGCTCAAAACCGGCAGTGCGGTCAACCTGGAAAAGGCACTGACGCCTACCACGCGTCTCGGCGGGCATCTGGTCAGCGGCCATGTTGACGGGCTGGGTGAATTGCTCGAGATGACCGGGGATGCGCGTTCGATTCAGTTGCGCATTCGCGCGCCGCAGAACCTGAAACGTTATATTGCGGTCAAGGGTTCAATTTGTGTCGATGGCGTCAGCCTGACGGTCAATGCGGTCGATGATGACGTGTTTACCCTGAATATTGTGCCGCATACCCAACAACGCACCGTTATTCAGTATTATAGTGTCGGCCAGGCGGTGAATCTGGAAGTGGACCTGATTGCGCGCTATCTGGAGCGCTTGCTGTTGAATCTGGATGACAACGACCACACAAACGGCTCCACACTGAGCAAAGAACTGCTGGCGCGCGCCGGCTTTATGAAATGAGAACATCGTCGCCAACGGCGGACGCAGACAGGCAATCATGAAACTGAATACGACTGAAGAAATCATCGAGGATATTCGCCAGGGCAAAATGGTGATTATCATGGATGATGAAGACCGCGAAAACGAAGGCGATCTGTTGATGGCGGCGGAAAAAGTCACGCCCGAGGCCATCAACTTCATGGCGCGCTATGGCCGCGGCCTGATCTGCCTGACGCTGACCAAGGAGCGTTGCGAACAACTGCGCCTGCCGCTGATGGTGGGCGGCGCCGATGTCATGCAGAGCACCAACTTCACGGTGTCGATTGAAGCCGCCGAAGGCGTCACCACCGGCATTTCCGCCGCCGACCGCGCGGTCACCGTGCTGGCGGCGGTGAAACCAGACGCCGGGCCACAGGATATTGTGCAGCCGGGGCACATTTTTCCGTTGATGGCGCAGCCCGGCGGCGTGCTGGTGCGTGCTGGCCACACCGAGGCCGGTTGCGACCTGGCCAAACTGGCGGGGCTGGATCCCAGCGCGGTGATAGTCGAAATCCTGAATGAAGACGGCACCATGGCGCGGCGTCCCGATCTGGAAAAATTTGCCGCCGAGCACAATCTCAAAATCGGCACCATTGAGGATTTAATCAGCTACAAGATCAAGCACGAAAAAACCGTCGAGCGTCTGGCGGTGACCGATTTTGAATCGCGCTACGGCCAGTTCAAGCTGATGGCCTACCAGAACACGCTGGATGGCGCGGTGCATTTCGCCATCGTCAAGGGTGAAATCCGTGCCGATGAGCCGGTGCTGGTGCGCGTGCACATGGAAAACAAAATGCTGGACCTGTTTGCCTCCAGGCACGAAACCGGCTGGCCGCTGGACGACGCCCTGCGCCGCATTGGCGAAGCCGACAAGGGCGTGGTGGTGGTGTTGAGTAATCGCCATGAAGAAAAACAGATTCTGCGCTGGATGGCGGAACACAACAAACAGAAACCGTGCGAAAAAGCCTACGACATGCGCACCGACGGCGTTGGCGCGCAGATTCTGATGGATGTGGGCGTGCACAAAATGAAGCTGATGTCGGCGCCGAAAGTGATACACGGCCTCGCCGGGTTCGGCCTGGAAGTGGTGGAGTACGTCGACGGCAATGGCGAAGGTAAAACACAAGACAAATGAATAACGATTAACAGAGATAACAAACATGGCAAATACAATAGAAGGGCGGTTAACTTACAAAGAAGGCGAATTCGCCATCGCGGTGGCGCGCTTTAACGGCTTCATCGTGGAAAGCCTGCTGGCGGGCGCGATTGACATGCTGGAGCGCAGCGGCGTCGCCAGCGCATCCATCACCGTGGTGAAAGTGCCGGGCGCATTCGAATTGCCGATTGCGGTGCAGCAGCTGGCGCAAACCGGCAAGTACTCCGCCATCATCGCGCTGGGCGCGGTGATTCGCGGCGCCACGCCACACTTTGATATTGTCGCCAATGAATCAGCCAAGGGCTTGTCCGCCATTGCGCTGGATCACAACCTGCCGGTGATCAATGGCATTCTCACTACCGACACCATCGAGCAGGCGATTGAACGCGCTGGCGCCAAGGCCGGCAACAAGGGCGCGGAAGCGGCCGCTGTCGCCATCGAAATGACCAATCTGCTCAGGCAGATTGATTCCTGAGCGGCATGACAGTTTCCCCCGGCGCCGGGCTGGCCAAGGGCCGCGGCAAGGCCAGACGCTTCGCCATGCAGGCGATTTACCAGTGGCAAATGACCGGCGATGACATCGGCGATATCAAGCGCCAGTACATCGCCGATAACAACATGGATGGCGACAACAGTTCAGTGGACAAGGATTATTACGCCGAGCTGGTCGATGGTGTGTATAACCGCATCAACGACATCGACCCGCTGCTGGAAAAATACATGGACAGAAAAATTCTTTCGGTTGACCCGGTGGAGCGCGCCATCATTCGCATGGCGGCCTATGAACTTCTCAAACGTCTGGATGTGCCCTACCGCGTGGTGATTAACGAAGCGGTGACGCTGACGAAAAAATTCTGCTCCGAGCAAAGCCACACCTTCATCAATGGCGTGCTCGACAAGGTGGCGCGCGAGGTGCGCAGCATGGAAACCGGCGCGCAGTCAACTTCCTGAACGGCGCCACAGCCGCAGCCCGCATGGCGGACGAATTCGAACTCATCCAAACCTTTTTCACCACGCACGGCAACCGCGAGGACGTGCTGCTGGGCGTCGGCGATGACGCCGCCATCCTGCAACCGCCGCCCGGCCGCCAGCTGGTGATGACGCTGGACACGCTGATCAGCGGCGTGCATTTTCCAGAACAAACCTCTCCCTCTGATATCGCATACAAAAGCATCGCCGTGAATCTCAGCGATCTGGCGGCGGTGGGCGCGCGACCGGAGTGGCTGATGCTGTCACTGAGCTTGCCGGACAACAACACTGAATGGCTGCAGGCGTTTTCACAAAGCTTCATGCAAACCTGCGAGCGCTATGGCGTGCAGCTGATTGGCGGCGACACCACACGCGGTGAGCTGTCTGTGTCGGTGCAAGCCACCGGATCGGTTGAAGCGGGCAGGGCGATGCGACGCGACGCCGCCAGACCGGGCGATGCGATTGTGGTGACCGGGCCACTGGGGGATGCTGCGCTGGCGCTGGCATTGTTGCAACGCGGCGAGGAAGCGCCGGCAAGTTTGTTGCAACGTCTGAACCGTCCGGCGCCACAAGTGGAATTCGGTCAGCGTGCGGCGGAAGTGTGCAACTGCGCCATCGATATCTCCGATGGCCTGCTGGCCGACCTGCAACATATTACCGACGCCAGCGAGTGCGGCGCCGAGATCGATTTAAGCGCGATTCCACTGTCATCAGCGTACCGGCAGTGTTATCAAAACAACATTAGTGTCAGCAATCTGACAAAAGCGCTGACAGGCGGCGATGACTATGAACTGTGTTTGTGCACGAGTTTCGAGCAATTACAAAGGCTTACACAAATTGCCCGAAGCTGCGGCGCGAACTGTTTCACAATTGGTAAAATCACCGCAGAATCCGGTATTCGCTGCATCAATGAAAACGGTCAGCTGGTCGACATTCCGGTTTCAGGCTACAAACATTTCTGAGCACACCCTATACTTGTATACGAAATGATCTGGAGCTTGAACCACAGGGAGGTGTCTATTCTGCTGATGGTTGCCATCCGTGCGGCCCTAAATTCTCAAATACGACACATGACTGGAAAATGGACAGGGTGCGCGCACGCGCGCCGTCCCGTGCGCCTGATTCATGGCGCATGTAATTGGATACCATACGGTAACAGGAAGGATGTATGACAGAAGTAATTCGTTTTGAGCAATTGAAAAATCCGGTGGTGCTGTTTGCCAGCGGCTTTGGCGCAGGATGCGCGCCGATTGCTCCGGGCACCGCCGGCACCATGGTGGCGATACCCTTCGTGTATGTGATACAGATGCTGGGTTTGAACATGTTTGTCGCCGCCACGGTCGCCATCAGTCTGCTTGGCATATTGATCTGCGGACTGGCGGCGAAACAGTTGGGCGTGCACGATCACCCGGGAATTGTGTTTGATGAAATCGCCGGTTATTTCGTCACCATGATAGCGGCGCCCGACGGCTGGGTGTGGATTGTGATTGGCTTTGTGCTGTTTCGTCTGTTTGATATTCTCAAGCCGTGGCCGATTTCCTGGCTGGATCGCCGGGTCAGCGGCGGTTTTGGCATCATGCTGGATGATATCGTCGCGGGTATGTTTGCGCTGGTTTGCATGCAACTTGCCGTGCATTATATGGCGTTGTGACGGGTCGCGCTGGCAAGCGCGGCCAATTGTTTCTAATATTGTCTTATGAAATTCCTGTCAATTATGGTGCTGGCGCTGCTGAGCCGCGCCGGGTTTGCGGCGCAGCAGATTGCGGTTGAAGCCCTGTTCGGCAACAAGGCGATGTTGATGATTGACGGCGTGCGTCATACCCTGGCGGTTGGGCAATCCACCCCGGATGGCGTCAGGCTGGTGGATGTCAATCCGCATCGCGCCATTCTCGAAGTGGATGGCAAGCAGCAAAGCTACCAGCCCGGTTCGGCGGTCAGCCTGAGTTTCAGCCGGCGCGAGCAGGTTGAGGAAACCGTTTATGCTGACAAAATGGGCATGTTCAAAACCTTTGGCAGCATCAACGGCCAGCCGGTGCATTTTCTGGTGGACACCGGCGCCACCCTGATTGCGATGAGCGCCTCGCAGGCCAAGAAGCTGGGCATTCAATACCGGTTACGGGGCGCGCCTGCCGGCGCCAGCACCGCATCGGGTTATGTGCGCGGCTACATGGTCAAACTGAAATCGGTGACGCTGGGAAAAATCAAACGCAGCAATGTTGACGCCATGGTGATTGATGGCAACCACCCGGGGCCGATACTGCTGGGCATGTCGTTTCTCGACAAACTGAAGGTGGAAAAGTCCGGTGATGCGTTGACCATCCGGCAACGAGTTAATTCTAAATAGCTTGTCGAGGCTCAGGCCAGTATCTCAAACCCTTCGTTTCGCAAAAAGGCGTTGAGCTTGATCAGCGGCAGGCCGATCAGGGCATTCGGGTCATCGCCTTCAAAGCGCTCGAACAGGGCGACGCCCAGTCCTTCCGACTTGAAGCTGCCGACGCAGTTGTAGGGTTGCTCCTTGTCCAGATAGTGCTCAATCATGTCATTGCTGAGCTTCCGAAATACAACAGTAAACGGTACGCAGGCGGTTTGCGCCTGGCCGCTGCAGCTGTTGTACAGGCACAGACCGGTGTGAAAGGTGACGCGCTGGCCGGAAGCCGCCTGCAATTGTCTGACCGCGTTTTCGCGGTTGCCGGGTTTGGTCAGAATGTTGCCGTTGAGCACAGCGCTCTGGTCCGAGCCGATAATCAGCGCTTCAGGGTGCTGTTGCTCGACCGCCCGGGCTTTCATCTCCGCCAGCCGCACCACCATTTGTTCCACGGTTTCGCCAGGCAGCGGGGTTTCATCCACCTCCGGTCGGGCGCAGCTGAAGTCCAGCTGGAGCTGTTGCAGCAGGGCCTTGCGATAGGGCGAGGTGGAGGCGAGAACGAGGGGCAGGGCTTGGGACATCGGGTCAAAAACAGCGTTTGGCGGTCAAAACCGAATGATACAGTGGAACTCGTTGAATTGTAAGGAATATTGGCACGGCGCCTATATTCCTGTAAAATCACCCGATTATGCAGAACGCACTGCCTGAATCGGTTGATTTTCTCAAGCAGGTTGAGCGCGACGCCCGGTATGACGGCGTCTGGCCAGTCAGGCAACTGCTGCGGCTGAAACCCAGCCTGCTGAGTGACGGCGGTGACATCAGCGCGCAGCTGACGTTTACCACGCGCGCGGGCGTGCCCTGTCTGGATGGCCGGGTGCAGGCGGATCTGCAACTGGAATGCCAGCGTTGTCTGGAAACCGTGACCACGCATGTGGAAGGCGGCTTTCATTTCGGGCTGGTGACCAGCGAGGATGAAATGGCGCTGCTGCCGGAAGAGTTCGAGCCCTTGCTGGTGAGCCAGGGCGAGCAATCCCTGATCGACGTGATAGAGGATGAGCTGATTTTGTCATTGCCTCTGGTTCCGCGTCACGAACACGATTGCTCACAACTGCTTAAAGAGCAGGAAACAGACAGGAAGGAAGAAGACACCTACAAGCCGTTTGCCGGTTTGAAAGATCTGATGACCGATTCCTGAAATATATTTGAAACAAACAGATATCCGCTGGTTGACCTCGGTCAGCCAGCGCAAAATTTAACCGGAGATTTTCCATGGCTGTACAGCAAAACCGTAAAACCCGTTCCAAGCGCGGCATGCGTCGTTCACACGATGCGCTCAAGGGCAGCGCCCTGTCTGTCGATTCCACTTCAGGCGAAACCCATCTGCGTCATCACGTTACCCCGGACGGTTACTACAAGGGCCGCAAAGTGGTCGATAAAGGCGACGATTTCATCTAAGCCTGCCGCTCGCGCGCCTTGCTCCATGACAAGAGCAGCATACATTGTCTGAACAGATAACGGTTGCACTCGATGCGATGGGGGGCGATTTCGGCCCCGAAGTGATACTGCCCGCCGCAGCGAAGGTTCTGAAAAAACATCGCAACCTCACCATTATTCTCGCTGGCGACACCGAGAAGCTGAAAGCCACCGCTGATGCGCAGGATGTGCATCTCGATGACCGCTTGCGCATTCGTCACGCCTCGCAAGTGGTGGAGATGCACGACGACCCGCGCCTGGCGATTCGCAAGAAAAAAGATTCGTCCATGCGCGTGGCTATCGACCTGGTGAAAAACGGCGAGGCGCAGGCCGCGGTCAGCGCCGGCAACACCGGCGCGCTGATGGGCACCGCCAAGTTCGTGTTGAAAACCCTGCCGGGCATTGACCGGCCGGCAATCTGCACCACCATCCCGTCGATGACCGGGCATACCCACATGCTCGATCTGGGCGCCAATGTCGATTGCACGGCAGAGCACCTGTTCCAGTTCGCGGTGATGGGTTCGGTGCTGGCCGAAGCGATTGACAATACCGCCAGCCCCAAGGTCGGCCTGCTCAACATCGGCCATGAGGACAGCAAGGGCAATGCCCAGGTCAAGGAAGCGCATGCGCATCTGGTCAACGCGCCGATTAACTATATCGGCTATGTCGAGGGCGATGATATTTACAAGGGCACAGCCGACGTGGTGGTGTGTGACGGTTTTGTCGGTAATGTGTCGCTGAAAACCTCGGAAGGCGTGGCCAAGATGATCAGTCATTTCATGAAACAGGAATTCACCAAAGGCCTGTACAACAAACTGGCGGCGCTGATTGCGATGCCGGTGCTGAAAGCGTTTCGCAGCCGCATCGACCCGCGCGCCTACAATGGCGCCAGCCTGCTGGGACTGAGCGGCATTGTGATTAAAAGTCATGGCAGCGCCGATGTGTTTGCCTACGCCAATGCCATCGAAATCGCTGTTATCGAAATTGAAAAAGCCGTGCCGGAACATATCCGCACCCGTATGGAACCCCTGCTGGAGAAAGCCGTTTGAGTTTTGCAAAAATAGCCGGTACCGGAAGTTATCTGCCTGATAACATCGTCACCAACAAAGACCTGGAAAAAAAGGTCGATACCAGCGATGAGTGGATTCGCGAGCGCACCGGTATCGAGCAGCGCCATATTGCGCCCGATGGCGTCTACACCGTCGACCTGGCCGAGCAGGCGGCGCGCAATGCGATGGACGCCGCCGGCGTCAGCAAGGACGACATCGATCTGATTATCGTCGCCACCACCACCCCCGACCGGGTGTTTCCCAGCACCGCCTGTTTGTTGCAGCAACGCCTCGACATTCACGGCTGCGCGGCGTTCGACGTGCAGGCGGTATGCACCGGTTTTGTCTATGCGCTGGGCATCGCCGATCGCTTCTTCAAGGGCGGCGACACAAAATGCGCGTTGATTGTTGGCGCCGAAACCCTGTCGCGCATCGTCGACTGGAGCGATCGCAGCACCTGTGTGCTGTTTGGCGACGGCGCCGGCGCGGTGGTATTGAAGGCCAGTGACGAGCCGGGCATTCTGTCTTCACACATGCACGCCGACGGCAGTTATGAAAACCTGCTCACGGTTAACTATGGCGTTTCCACCGGCAAGGATCTGTTGCTGGAAGAATCCGGCGGCATCGTGATGAAAGGCAACGAAGTGTTCAAGATGGCGGTTAACACACTGGGCCGCATCGTCGATGAAACGCTGGAATACAACCAGCTCGACAAAACCGACATCGACTGGCTGGTGCCGCACCAGGCCAACCTGCGCATCATCAACGCCACCGCGAAAAAACTGCGCATGTCGAAAGACCATGTGGTTGTCACCGTTAACAAGCACGGCAACACGTCGGCGGCGTCGGTGCCGCTGGCGCTGGACACCGCGGTGCGCGATGGCCGCATCAAACGCGGCGAGGTGCTGATGCTGGAAGCCTTCGGTGGCGGCTTTACCTGGGGTTCGGCGCTGGTTCGTTACTGAGTATGAAATTACTCGGCGGTATACCAGTCATCGCCTGCCAGCACATCGAGCAAACCCTCGCGTTTTATCAGCGCGCCCTGCAATTCGTTATTCTCAACCGGCGCGATGACGAGCAGGGGTTGGCCTGGGCGCACTTGCAATCCGGCGAGGTTGTGTTGATGCTGGAGAAAGCCGACCAGGTGGTAAACGCCACATTCTGTTCGCTGCGTCTGTATTATTATGTCGACCAGGTCGCCGAGTTGCATCATTACCTGCGCGCCAATCAATTCAAGCCGGGTGAACTCTACCAGACTGATTACGGTACACGGGAATTCGACATCACCGATCCGGAAGGCAATCGCCTGACGCTGGGGCAAAAAATCACAACGGTTTAAGCTGTCTGTGTTTGTGTAGTCAAGACCGCGTGTTCATCGCGCGAGTAAAAATCCGGCTATTCATCCGTTTTGGGCTAGAATCCAGGTACAACAATAAAAACAACTCATCACACCCGAGGGCAGGAGGTTCGTATGAAAAAAATTCTCACCACCGGTTTGATTGCCGCATCGGCGCTGGCTGTGTCGGCCTGCACCATTACCGATATAACATCCAGCACCAGCGACACACTGGATGCCGTGACACCCGATGTGACGCTGAACCGATTTGTTGATGTGCGCATTGCTTCCATCAAGCAGGAAGCCGCAGTCGGACAGGGAGAAAACCTGCAGGCGCTGGCGCAGTTGATGGGTGAGCCTGACAGCGCGGCGTTCTCGAAGATGTTGCAGCTTAACTACGACAAACTTTTCAATAACCTGCGGCAGCCATCCGATCTGGTTGGCCGCATCGAATTGTTGCAGAAAAGCCGCTCGATATAGCAAAAGTCAGTCAGTGTCTGACTGCTGTTTATGTAGCAGCCCCTGTCAGGTTCGATGCCTGACAGGGGCGGTTCTTGTTTTACCATGTCGTTATATTCTTATTTAGTTAAATATCAAGCACTTATTGTTTTTATCTAAACCTCTGTTATAGAATGAAGTCTCTTGTACTACATGAAGAGTGGAGCTGTAATGGCTGAACGTGAAACTGGAACAGTTAAATGGTTTAACAATTCCAAGGGATTTGGATTCATTGAAAGAAAAGACGGCGAAGATGTGTTTGTGCATTTCAACCAGATTCGTGGCGAAGGCTACCGTTCCCTGAACGATGGCCAGGAAGTGGAATTCAGTGTAACGAAAACCGAAAAAGGTTTTCAGGCTGAAGACGTCGCTCCCGTCTGATTAACCCTTGCTGGCAGCGGCATCGCCAGCGAGCAGTTTAAACTGTTCGACCGCTCACGGTTTTGTGTGAGCGTCAAATGAATCTTCCTGATGCCGGGCGTCAGTCAGCATGCCTGCGCGCGCTTAATCATCTCCTCGGCATTCTCCAGTGATTTTTGCGTAATCTCCACGCCGCTCAACATGCGCGCAATTTCCTCGATGCGTTGTTTGTCATCCAGCGCGGTGACATCGGTGCGGGTCTGTCCGTTTTGCGTCTGTTTGTGTACGCGATAATGCTGATGCGCCTGGGACGCCACCTGCGGCAAATGGGTAATGCACATCACCTGGTTGGTGCTACCCAGCGCGCGCAAGTGCTGGCCGACAATTTCAGCAATGCCGCCGCCGACGCCGCTGTCGACTTCATCGAATACCAGGGTGGGAATGCGTGACTGGCCGGCGGTAATCATCTGAATCGCCAGGCTGATGCGCGCCAGTTCGCCGCCAGACGCTACCCGTGACAGGGCTTTGGCGCTGTGCCCGGCGTTGGCGGACACGTTGAACTGAATCCGGTCAACGCCGTACACCGATACCTCATGGTTTTCGCTGGCGGACACCTCGATTTCAAACATACCGCCTTTCATGCCCAGGGTTTGCATGGCGTCGGTAATCTGCTTGCTAAGTTGTTTGGCGAATTTCCTGCGGCTGGCGCTAAGCTTGCCAGCGGCGGTGTGATACTGTTTCAGCAGTTCATCGTGCTCCGCCTGCAACTGTTCCAGGCGTTCGTCAGCGTGGTCGATATCGTCCAGTTCCTGTTGCAGTTTTTGATGCAGCTCACTCAGTTGCTCCGGTTCGACATGATGCTTGCGCGCAATATCAAGAATGGCTTGCATGCGCTGTTCCACCTGCTCCAGTTGCGCCGGGTCGAGTTCGATACTGTCGCTGACATGACGCAGCTCGCTGATGGCTTCCTCAATATTAACCAGGGCTTCCTGCAACACGTCGGTGACGGCTTGCAGGCGCTCGTCGTGTTCCGCTGCATCCAGCAGCTGACTGTGTATGCGCGACAGTTCACTTTGTATATTGAACTCATCGTGTTCATGTAAACTGGTTAACGCCTGTTGCGTGGCGCTAATCAGTTTGTCAGCGTTGGCCAGCTTGCCGTGCTGCGCATTGAGTTGCTGGTATTCGTTTTCCTGCAAGGCCAGATTGTCCAGCTCCTGCGTCTGGAAACGCAGCAGGTCGATGCGGCTGTTTCTGTCCTGTGACGACTGGCTGAGATGATTCAGCTGTTCCTGCACCAGCTTGTATTTCACATACACATCGGACACGGCTTCCAGCAGGGGTTTGTGTCCGGCGTAATCGTCCAGCAACTGGCGTTGCACAAACGGTTTCATGATGGACTGGTGTTCATGCTGGCCGTGAATATCAATCAGCATTTCCGCCAGTTCGCGTATGCGTTGCAGATTGACCGGCGTGCCGTTGATAAAGGCGCGTGAGCGGCCATCGGCGGACACGCGCCGACGCAGAATGCATTCGGCATCGGCGTTAAGCTCGTTTTCCACCAGCCAGCTTTGCACTTCGTCCAGCTTGCTGATATCGAACTCGGCAATAATTTCGGCGTGATCGTGACCCTGTTTCACGCTGTCGGAATCGGCGCGGTCGCCCAGCACCAGGCCCAGCGCGCCCAGCAGGATGGACTTGCCGGCGCCGGTTTCGCCGGTGAGCGCGGTCAGTCCCTCGCGCAGCGACAGCTCCAGTTCATCAATAATGGCGTAATGGCGAATGGTGAGATGGTTCAGCATGGCATCGTGTGTTGATTGCGTCAGGCTTCCAGATGTTCGCTCCAGCGCAGTTTGGCGCGCAGGATTTCATAATAACTGTGATTGTTCGGGTGCAGCAGCGTCGTGGTGTGCGCTTTTCTGCGGATATGCAGACGGTCGTTGTCTTCCATGTCGAACGACATCTGGCCATCGCAGGTCACCTGCGCAATCGCCTGGCGGGTGTGACAGATTTTGATTTCAACTTTTGCATCCGAGCGTACCACCAACGGCCGGCTGCTGAGTGTATGTGGACAAATCGGCACAATCGCCATGGCTTCCAGATTGGCGTGCAAAATCGGCCCGCCGCTGGAAACCGCATAGGCGGTGGAGCCAGTCGGGGTGGTGACAATCAAACCGTCGGCGCGCTGGTGATTGACGAACTGGCCGTTGATGCGGGTTTCAAATTCAATCATGCGCGCCACGTTGCGCACATGCACCACCACATCGTTGAGCGCATCGGCGGAGAACACCACCTCGTCATTGCGATACACTTCAGCGTAAAACAGGTAACGCTCATCGCGCTGGTAATTGCCGTCGAATACATCATCCAGCACCTGTTCAAACTCATCGGGCGAGACATCGGCGAGAAACCCGAGCCGGCCGATATTGATGCCGAGCACCGGCACATTCCTGTTGGCCAGTGAGCGCGCGGCGCCGAGAATGGTGCCGTCGCCGCCGAGCGTGATTACCATGTCGCATTGTTCACCGATGGCGTTACGGTCATGGGTGGTGAGCTGATGTTGTTGCAACAGCTCAGTGTAACAGCGGGCGCTGTTGTCGGGCAGCACGGCGACATCACGTTGTTTCAGGTAGCGCACGACCGCCGACAGGATGTCGCTGACATCATGTGACTCGGGTTTGACGATTATGCCGATGGTGCGGAAGCTCATGCGCCGGGTTATCCAGTGTGATTGTTTACTTGCGTGATTCGTTTGTCAAAGTGTACAGCAAATCCAGCGCCTCGCGTGGACTCAGGCTGTCGACATCCAGTTCCTGCAACTTCTCGATCACCGGATGCGGGCGGTCGCTGAACATTTCGATTTGCCCGGTCTCGGCGTGGGTGTCCACGCTTTGCTGTTCCAGCTCCACCAGTTTGTTGCGCGCCAGATTGATGACGCTGGCGGGCACGCCGGCCAGTTGCGCCACCTGCAGGCCGTAGCTCTGGTTGGCCGGGCCGGGCTTGACCGCGTGCAGAAACACAATGCGGTCGCCATGCTCAACCGCGTCGATATGAATGTTGCTGATGCCGGGCAACTCGTCCGGCAGCGCGGTGAGTTCAAAATAATGCGTGGCGAACAGGGTCCAGGCGCGGTTGCGGGTGGCGAGATGATGCGCGCAGGCCCAGGCCAGCGACAGGCCATCGAAGGTGCTGGTGCCGCGGCCGATTTCATCCATCAGCACCAGTGACTGCTCGCTGGCGTTGTTGAGGATGTTGGCCGCTTCAGTCATTTCCACCATGAAGGTGGAGCGCCCGGATGCCAGGTCATCGGCCGCGCCGATGCGGGTGAAGATGCGGTCGATGGGGCCGATGCGCGCACTCTCCGCCGGCACATAGGAGCCGATGCAGGCCAGCAGCACGATCAGCGCGGTCTGGCGCATGTAGGTGGACTTGCCGCCCATGTTGGGGCCGGTGATGATGTTCATGCGCTGCTTGTCGGACAGGCGGGTGTCATTGGCGATGAAGGTCTCGTCCAGCACCTGCTCGACCACCGGGTGACGCCCCTGGCTGATGTGGATGCCGGGGTCTTCAGTCAGCTCGGGCCGGCAATAGTTCAGGGTTTCCGCGCGCTCGGCCAGGCAGCACAGCGCATCGAGCTGCGCCAGCGCATCGGCGCAGGCCTGCAGCGGGGCAAGCGCCTGCAACAGGATGTCGAGCAGTTCGTCATACAGCGATTTTTCCAGCGCCAGGGCTTTTTCGCGCGCGCTCAGTACCTTGTCCTCGTATTGCTTGAGTTCTTCGGTGATGAAACGCTCGGTGCTTTTCAGCGTCTGGCGGCGCACATAGTCGGCGGGAATGTCCTCCGATTGCAGGCGGCTGACTTCGATGTAATAGCCGTGCACGCGGTTGTAACTGACTTTCAGGGTCTTGATGCCGGTGCGCTCGCGCTCGCGGATTTCCAGCTGGCTGAGAAAATCATCGGCGTTCCTGCTCAGGTTGCGCAGCTCGTCGAGTTCGGCGTGATAGCCCTCGGCGATCATGCCGCCGTCGCGCGTCAGCACCGGCGGGTTTTCCTTGATCGCGCGGCTCAGCAGATCGAGTTGTTCGGGGTGTTCGCCGATGTGTTCGGCCAGTTGCGTCATCAGCGGCGCATGACATTGTTGCAGGGTTTGTTGCAATTCGGGCAGACAGGCCAGCGTGCGTTTCAGGGTTTCCAGATCGCGCGGGCGGGCCGATTTCAGCGCCACTCTCGACAGAATGCGTTCGATATCCCCTACCTGCCGCAGCAGCGCGCGAATGTCGGTGTGATAGCCGGTGTTGAGCTGTTCCTCGATGGCCTGGTGGCGCGCCTGCACGGTGTCGCGGTTACGCAGCGGATGGTGCAGCCAGCGGCGCAGGCAACGGCTGCCCATGGCGGTGATGGTGGTGTCGAGCACCGAGGCCAAGGTGTTGTCGCTACCGCCGGACAGATTGGTTTCGATTTCCAGGTTCACCCGGCTGGCGGCGTCCATGATGATGGCGTCGCTGCTCTGCACGGTTTGCAAACTGCTGATATGCGGCAGCGCGGTGCGCTGGGTGTTGTTCACATATTGCAGCAAACAACCGGCGGCCATGATGGCGGCGGGCATGCCGGCGCAACCGAAGCCGGACAGGTCGCGTGTGCCGAACTGCGAAGTCAGCGCGGTGGTGGCGGCGTCGGCTTCGAACCACCACGGCGGTTGCTTGCGCATCACCATGCGCTGGCCCGGGGTGGCGGGCAGGGCGTTGAAGGCGTTGCTGTCTTCCGAACACAGCAGCTCGGCCGGGCGGTAGCGTTCGATATCGGCCAGGCATTGTTCGCGGGTATCCGTCTGCATCACCTGAAAGCGCCCGGAGGTGATGTCGAGAATGGCGATGCCGTATTGCCCCTCGTATTCGTGCACGCTCATCAACAGGTTGTCGCGGCGCTCTTCCAGCAGCGACTCCTCGGTGACCGTGCCGGGGGTGAGAATGCGCAGCACCTTGCGCTCCACCGGCCCCTTGCTGGTAGCGGGGTCGCTGACCTGCTCACAAATTGCAACCGACTCGCCGAGGCGAATCAGTTTCGCCAGATAACTTTCCGCCGCGTGATGCGGCACCCCGGCCATCGGAATCGGCTTGCCCGCCGACTGGCCGCGCGCGGTGAGGGTAATGTCGAGCAACTGCGCCGCCTTTTTGGCGTCGTCGAAAAACAGCTCGTAGAAATCGCCCATGCGGTAAAACAGCAGGGTGTCGGGGTGCTCGGCCTTGATGCGCAGATACTGCTGCATCATCGGCGTGTGTTTGCTGCGTCCGGCGGAGGGTTTGTCCGCCTCGGCGGCGGAGTCGGTCAGGGCGTCGCTCATGGGAGGCGAGCCCGGAAGTTGCATGAAGCTGCCGGATGGATGTGCGTCTGGCGTGTTCGAGCGCGCTGCTTTGGAGCGAAAAGCGTAGTGGTGGCTACGGTTTGAGTGAAAAGCGGTGCGATCGGGCGCGCCAGACGTGCAGACGCCGGCAGAGCGGCTCGTAACAAATCGCTACATACTAATATACTGAATCTCTCCATTATAAGCATAGTCTTGCCTGTTACTTTTAGCGGCTTCATGTAATTTCCGGGCTAGTCTACAAGAAGTGGTGGAGGCTGAATATACCCGCGCGGGTTTTGGTGATAGGGTTTGCGGCAAACAATCATAAAACACGACACGTCATGCAAGCGCTAATACAACAACTGGCCAAGGTTCTTCGTGACCGGCAATACCGGCTCGCCACCGCCGAGTCCTGCACCGGCGGCTGGATTGCCAAGGTGTGCACCGATCTGCCCGGCTCATCCGACTGGTTTGAACTCGGCATTGTCAGCTACAGCAACGCCGCCAAGCAAAAATTGTTGCAGGTCAGCGAGGACACCCTGCAACAGCACGGCGCGGTCAGCGAGGCGGTGGTGCGGGAAATGGCGACGGGCGTGTTGCAGCAAACCGGTGCCAACGTGGCGCTGTCGGTCAGCGGCGTCGCCGGGCCAGGCGGCGGCAGCAAGGACAAGCCGGTGGGCACGGTGTGGTTTGGCTGGCGCCTGCGAGGTGAAGCGCCGCTGGCGCAGGTGCAGCATTTCGATGGCGATCGCGACCAGGTGCGTCGGCAGGCGGTGGTGTTCGCGCTGCGCGGCGTGTTGCGGTTGCTCGAAGCGCATCGCGACTGATGGCCGCTTCACAACAACGCTTATTCGTCGCACTGTGGCCGGATGCGCAAACCCGTGAGCAAATCGCGGCGGTGCAAAAACAGGTGATGACGCGCGCCGGGCTGCTCGATGGCGCGGTGGCGTTCGACAACCTGCATCTCACCCTGCTGTTTCTCGGCAATGTCGCCAGCGCCGATATTGCGCGCTTGCAGAATCATCTGTCGCGGGTGGCGTCAATGCCGTTTCACCTGATGCTGGATCGCTGGGGGCAGTTCAGCAAGCCCGGTATTTTATGGATCGGGCCGCAGCAAACGCCCGCACCATTGCAACAACTGCATGGCGATGTCGCCGCCGCCTGTCGCGATGTGGTCAGCGTGCGGGAAAGCCGTTACATTCCCCACGTCACCTTGTTTCGCAAGTTACAACAACTGCCGCCGGTGGACGCCTTCGAACCGGTGGCCTGGCTGGTCGATCGTTTTGTGCTGGTGGCCTCGAACACCCGGCCGCAGGGGGCGCAGTACCGTGTGTTGCAGGAGTTTCTCTTCTGAATATTCCCCGAGGGACTTCATATTGAAAGCCAACGCAAAAGGCGTGGGGAAGCCAGGGGCGCAAAGTTTTTTCACCGCTGAGGCGCGGAGTCGCACAGATTTTTCTTTCGGGATGCTGGCGCCATTTCAGCCGCATGGAGCTAATTTCAAGCGCAGATTTATTGTTGCCACAGAGGGCGCGGAGAGGTTTGGCGTGGATTGCCGCGGCACAGGTTTTGTGATGGAGCGTCTGTCTCATACGGCGCAGCCCGTGGCGCGAGATTCCCCGGCTGCGCTAGGGACGGCTGAACTGGATGCTGGGGACATGTTCGCAGGAGTGGCTTCAGCCACGAATGGCGCTATCCGCTTGTGCCGGGTTTGATGAAATCGTGAGTTCGCGGTTGAAGCCGCTCCAGCACAATGAATATACCTTTGCGCCTTTGCGGTAAAACAAACAATCCCCTGTGCGATCTGCGCTCTCTGTGGCAAATCAGATCCGTCAACCTAGCAGCCGGCAACCGCCTCACGCAAGGCCTGCCGCGGCGCCGGGTAGGGCAGCACCGCATGAATCTCAAACAGCGCGGTCAGTTTGTCGATGTACTGCATTTCATCCTTCTGCACGACCACAATCACCTTGCTGTCCGGCGAGTATTTTTGCAGGCTGTACAGCATCACATCCAGGTTGGAAATGGTCACCCCGGCATAGTCATTGCCGTAGCCGTATTCAAACTCACACAGCACCGCATCAAACGCCTCGGACTTGAGCCGGTTAATCGCCTTGCGCATGGAGGTGACGCGGGTTTCATGCACGCCCAGCTCGGCGAACAGCGCGTCGCAGTCTGGCAGCAGGGCGGATTCGGTGATGGCGAGCAGTTTCATTTTTAAACAAATTTGGATGGTTTGGGTTGTAACGGATTGATTCAATAACAGTTGTTGCCAGGGCGCAAACTTAAGGTGAATTCTACGCGATTTCACCCGCAAAGTTTGGCCGACAAAACGCTGCGCAACAGGCTATGCCGCCCGAAAATTCTGTGTGATAATCAGCGCGATTTTTAACACTAACCATCGGGGTACAAGAATGGATAATGATCGTAAAAAGGCGCTGGCGGCGGCTTTATCACAAATCGAAAAACAGTTTGGCAAGGGATCTGTCATGCGCATGGGCGATGATGGCGCAATCCCTGATGTAGAAGCCTCTTCCACCGGCTCGCTGGCGCTGGATATTGCGCTCGGCATTGGTGGCCTGCCCAAGGGCCGCGTGATTGAAATCTACGGCCCGGAGTCTTCCGGTAAAACCACACTGACGCTGCACGCGGTGGCCGAAGTGCAAAAAGCCGGCGGCACCGCCGCGTTTGTCGACGCCGAGCATGCGCTCGACCCGCAGTACGCCGAAAAGCTGGGGGTGAATATTGACGAGTTGCTGGTGTCGCAGCCGGACACCGGCGAGCAGGCGCTGGAAATCACCGACATGCTGGTGCGCTCCGGCGCGGTCGACATCGTGGTGGTCGACTCGGTGGCGGCGCTGACGCCGAAAGCCGAAATCGAAGGCGACATGGGCGACTCTCACGTCGGCCTGCAGGCGCGGCTGATGTCGCAGGCGCTGCGCAAGCTCACCGGCAACATCAAGCGCTCCAACACCATGGTGATTTTCATCAACCAGATTCGCATGAAAATCGGCGTCATGTTCGGCAGCCCGGAAACCACCACCGGCGGCAACGCGCTCAAGTTCTACTCCTCCGTGCGTCTCGACATTCGCCGCATCGGCGCCATCAAGAAAGGCGACGAAGTCATCGGCAACGAAACCAAGGTCAAGGTGGTCAAGAACAAGGTATCGCCGCCGTTCAAACTGGCGTTTTTCGAAATCCTTTACGGCGAAGGCATTTCCAAGGAAGGCGAACTCATCGAGCTTGGCGTCGAGCACAAACTGATCGACAAGGCTGGCGCCTGGTACAGCTACCAGGGCGACAAGATCGGCCAGGGCAAGGAAAAGGTGCGTCAGTTCCTGAAAGACAATCCCGATATTGCCGCCGACATCGAGCAGCAACTGCGTGACAAACTGCTGGTGAAATCACGCGCCGAGCAGGCCGCTACGGACGAAATGAACCAGGAAGCGCCGGAGCTGGAAGAAGCCTGAACCGTTTCCACAGCGGTGACATCAGCTGATGCGGCTGGATGACCCGGTTACCGAGCACCTGAAAACGCTGCGCCACGCCGCCATCCGGCTGCTGGCGCGGCGTGAGCATTCGGCTGAAGAACTGCGGCAGAAACTCGGCAAGCGGCAACTGCCCGACGAAATCAGCAGCGAACAGCACGCCGAGCTCATCGCGCAACTGCTGGACGAGCTGCAGGGCGAAGGCCTGCAATCCGACCACCGCTTCGCCGAGTCCTACGCTCACATGCGCATCAACAAAGGCTACGGTCCGCAACGCATTGATAATGAGTTGCGCGAACGCGGCGTGTCTGAGAGTATTCGGCGTGCAACCTTGCGCGCGCTGGCGGACAGCGGCGAAGTTGACTGGTGGGCGCTGATGCAGCAGGTGCGCGAGAAAAAATTCGGCCAAACCCTTCCCGAAGACTACGCCAGCCGCAGCAAGCAAATGCGCTTTCTGCAATACCGCGGTTTTGCCAGCGAGGCGATACGCGAGTTGTTTTCGTGAGCGGGGGGATTGGCCACAGAGTGCGCGGAGGTGATTTGAAAATCCAGCGCAGAGGCGCGGAGACACAGAGAGCGCAAAGGTCTTTATTATTGCGGAAAGTAGGAGCGGCTTCAGCCGCGAACCGGGCATCCACAAACGCCGGCCTTGCTGCGCCGCAAAAAACGCTCCTCGCAATGACGGGGTGTGGATAGAAGAATGTTGTCATTGCGAGCGCAGCGAAGCAATCTCAGGAAGTTTGCTCGGAGTTGGGGTTGTGTTCACCGGGATTGCCGCGTCGCAAAAAGCGCTCCTCGCAATGACGGCGGCATGGGTTAATATGCTATGAAATTATACAGTTACAAAACAAACTTAAACAAATTTGATATATGAAATCCAGCGCCGAAATACGCCAACAGTTTCTTGATTACTTCGCCGGCAAGGGCCACGAAGTGGCGCCCAGCAGTTCGCTAGTGCCCGCCAACGACCCGACCCTGTTGTTCACCAATGCCGGCATGGTGCAGTTCAAGGATGTGTTTCTCGGCCGCGAAACCCGGCCCTACAAACGCGCCACGTCTTCGCAGCGCTGTGTGCGCGCTGGCGGCAAGCACAACGATCTGGAAAACGTCGGTTACACCGCGCGCCATCACACCTTTTTTGAAATGCTGGGCAATTTCAGCTTCGGCGATTATTTCAAGCAGGACGCGATCGCCTACGCCTGGGAGTTTCTCACCGAAGTCGCTGGCCTGCCGCCGGAAAAACTGTGGGTCACGGTGTACGAAAACGATGACGAAGCCGCCGATATCTGGCTCAACCAGGTTGGCGTCGACCCGGCGCGTTTCAGCCGCATCGGCGACAAGCCCGGCAAACAGTACGAAAGCGACAATTTCTGGGCGATGGGCGACACCGGTCCCTGCGGCCCCTGCACTGAAATTTTCTACGACCACGGTGAAGACATCTGGGGCGGCCCGCCGGGCACGCCGGAGGAAGACGGCGACCGCTATATCGAAATCTGGAATCTGGTGTTCATGCAATACAATCGCACCGCCGATGGTGTGATGCACGACCTGCCCGCGCCTTCGGTCGATACCGGCATGGGTCTGGAGCGCCTCGCCGCGATTCTGCAGGGCGTGCACAATAATTACGACATCGATCTGTTCCAGCATTTGATTCAGGCCGCCGCCAAAGCCACCGGCGCCAGCGATTTGCAAAACCAGTCGCTGCGCGTGATTGCTGACCACATCCGCTCCTGCGCCTTTCTGATTGTCGATGGCGTCACGCCGTCCAACGAAGGCCGTGGCTATGTGCTGCGCCGCATCATCCGCCGCGCCTGCCGTCATGGTCACCGGCTGGGCATGAGCGAGGCGTTTTTCTACAAGCTGGTGCAGCCGCTGGTGGATGAAATGGGCGCGGCCTATCCCGAACTGGCGGCGGCGCAGACCAATGTCGAAAACGTATTGCACAAGGAAGAATTGCGTTTTGCCGAAACCCTGGATCAGGGCATGAAAATTCTGGAAGCTGACATCGCCAATCTCAGCGGCAAGCAGATTCCCGGCGACACCGTATTCAAGCTGTATGACACCTATGGTTTTCCGGTCGACCTCACCGCCGACATCGCCCGCGAGCGCGGCCTGACGATTGACGAAGCCGGTTTCGAGCAGGCGATGGAGCAACAGCGCGAGCGTGGCCGCAGCGCCAGTCAGTTCGGCGTGGATTACAACCAGTCGATTCAGACCTGTTGTTGCTCCGAATTCACCGGCTACGAGCACGTTGCCTTCAACAGTGAAGTGGCCGAACTGTTTGTCGACGGCGAGCCGGTCGATGCAATCCAGGCCGGGCAGGACGCCGTGGTGGTGCTGAGCGCTACCCCGTTTTATGCCGAGTCCGGTGGCCAGGTCGGCGACACCGGCGTGTTGCTGGCCGATGGCGCCGAATTTGAAGTGCGTGACACCCAGAAGCAGGGCGGTAGCATACTGCACATAGGTGGACTGAAAAGCGGGACACTGTCAGTCGGCGACCGCGTCGAGGCGCAAGTCGACCAGGCACGGCGTGAGGCCATCAAGCGCAACCATTCCGCCACCCATCTGATGCATGCCGCCCTGCGTAATGTGCTGGGCGAGCATGTGCAACAGAAAGGCTCGCTGGTCGACGCCGACAAGCTGCGCTTCGACTTCTCGCATCACGAGCCGGTATCCGCCGACCAGCTGCGCCTGGTGGAACAGCAGGTCAACGCAGTGATTCGCGGCAACGCCCCGGCGGCGGCCAGGGAAATGAAGCTGGAAGACGCCAAAGCCTCCGGCGCGATGGCGCTGTTCGGTGAAAAATACGATGACATGGTGCGCGTGGTGTCGATGGGCGAGCAGGACGGCGAAACCTATTCCGTCGAACTGTGCGGCGGCACCCACGTCAACCGCGTGGGCGATATCGGCTTTTTCAAAATCGTGTCCGAGAGCGGGGTGGCCTCCGGCGTGCGCCGCATCGAAGCCGTTACCGGCGAGGCCGCGGTGAAATGGGCCGAGGAAAACGAGCAACGCATCCAGCAGGTCGCCGAACTGGTGAAAAGCGCGCCCGAGGAAGCGCCAGCCAAGTTGCAGCAGCTGCTGGCCAAGATGCGTGATCAGGAAAAGGAGCTTGCCCAGCTCAAGGCCAAACTCGCCAGCCAGGCCGGTTCCGACCTGAGCAGCCAGGCCGAAGACATCAACGGCGTGAAAGTGCTCACCGCCCAACTCGACGGCGTCGACAACAAGGCGATGCGCGACACCCTCGACCAGCTCAAAAACAAACTCGGCAGCGCCGCCATCGTGCTGGCCAGCGAAGCCGACGGCAAGGTGCGCCTGATCGCCGGCGTCACCAAGGATGTCACCGATAAAATCAAGGCGGGGGAACTGGTCAACATCGCCGCCGCCGAAGTCGGCGGCAAGGGCGGCGGCCGCCCCGACATGGCGCAGGCCGGCGGCGACCAGCCGCAAAACATCCCCGCGGCGCTGGAAGCCTCGAAAACCTGGCTGCAGAGCCGGTTGGCGTAAGGGATTTTTGCCACAGAGCGCACAGAGAACACGGAGGGTTTTCAAGGCCAACGCGGAGGCGCAAAGACGCAGAGAACGCAAAGGTTTGTTTTTTGTAGGAGTGGCTTCAGCCACGAACCGTGCTATCCACAAACGCCGCGCCAGCTGAAATCATGTTTTCGTGGCTGAAGCCACTCCTACACAAAAAAGCTCCGTGCGCTCTGTGGCCTCTGTGGCAAACCGAACCAGCCCACACTGCCAATGTAAGCCCTTGAAAATCATTGCCGCCATTAGCCAATCCTTATATACTGCGCGTCCCTGATTATTCATTATTCACTTTTCATTATTCATTAAACTCGCCTCATGGCTCTCATCGTTCAGAAATACGGCGGCACTTCGGTCGGCACGGTCGAAAAAATCGGTCAGGTGGCGGACAAAGTGGCGGCGCGCGCCAAGGCCGGTGACCAGGTGGTGGTGGCGGTGTCGGCGATGAGCGGCGAGACCAACCGGCTGATTGCGCTGGCCAACGAGATGAGCCCGAATCCGCATCCGCGTGAGATGGATGTGATTGTTTCCACCGGCGAGCAGGTGACAATCGCGCTGCTGAGCATGGCGCTGATCGACCGTGGCATCGAGGCCAAATCCTACACCGGAACGCAAATCAAGATGCTCACCGACAGCGAGCACGGCAAGGCGCGCATCCGCGAGATTCAGTGCGAGTCGATGCTGGATGACCTCAACGCCGGCAAGGTGGTGGTGGTCGCCGGTTTTCAGGGGGTGGACGAGCACGGCAATATCACCACGCTGGGGCGGGGCGGCTCCGACACCACGGCGGTGGCCATCGCCGCCGCGCTGAAAGCCGACGAGTGCCAGATTTATACCGATGTCGACGGCGTCTACACCACCGACCCGCGGGTCGAGCCAAAAGCGCGCAAGCTCGACAAGATTACTTTCGAAGAAATGCTCGAGATGGCCAGTCTCGGCTCCAAAGTGCTGCAAATTCGCTCGGTCGAATTTGCCGGCAAATACAATGTTCCCCTGCGCGTGCTGCATG
>JALWPK010000214.1 GCA_026995045.1 Gammaproteobacteria bacterium
GAGTGAGTACAGCCAGAGTTTGCCCTGTTTGTCTTCCACCATGCTGATGCGGCATGGCAGGTAAGCGGAGTAAGCATCGTTGTATTCCAGCATTTTCGCTGCGGTGAGCGCATTGCAGAACATGTAGATTTTGAGAAAACGATATGACTCGCCCGTCATCGCTTCGACCTGCTTGGACAGCGGGAGTTCGCCGACATTTTTTATATTGTGCTCGTTGGCGACAAAACGCATGGTTTCTTCAACTTCTTCCCAGCTCAGCCCCTCTTCCACCGGCACTTTCCACACGGTGGCCTCGGCCGAGTTGCCGGTTTGCAGCAGTTTTTCCACCATTTCGGAGTAAACCTCCATGGCGCGCGGATCGAATTTTTCCATGGTTTGCATCATCGGCTGCATTTTCATCGCCGCGTAAATCGCCAGCGCGACCGCCGCCACACCCAATAGCGCAAACAGATTTCTCAGTGCATAAAACATGTTATTACCTATGCTTACAAAGCATCCTGTTGTTTGTCTGACACCAGCATTTCACCCAGTTTTTTGGCTTTCTCCGCATCGACCGAAGCCAGAAAACCAATCAGGCTGGCGGCGCGCTGATTCTGCCCCTGTGACACCATTATAGTGGCTGCCTGATAATATGCTTCGGCGGCGAGCTCCATATCGCCTTTGGTGAAGTACACATTGCCCAGCTCGCCATAGGCGTCAAAATTGTCTTTATTGTTGGCAATCAACTGCTTGTAGGCGGCAATGCTGGCGTCGTAGTCGCGGCGGTAAAACGCCTTGCGCGCATCAATAAACAATTGTCTGGCCGGTTTGTCTGCCTTTTGCATGACCACCACGTCTTCAACCGAGCCGTCGTTGTGCAGCTGGTTGAGCGCATCCTCAACTTCAGGCGGCACAAACACGTCACCGACCAGCGCTTTTTGCGCTTTGGCGGTTTCGTCTTCCGCCTGCGCTGATGGCGCAACACCCTTGTCGGGGAACTCGGCGGCCGGGGCAAATTCCGTTGCCGCCAGGGTTTCAGCTGCGCTGCTGTTGTTTTCGGAATCGTTGCCCGTTGCCCTGGCCGGGACGGCGGACGGTGCGACTGCCCCGGAAGCGGCGGCCGCCGCCACCGGCTTGTCATCGACACCTGATGGCGCCTCAGCTTCCAACGCTTGCGCGGCAGACGATGCCGGTGCTGCGCTGCTGTTACCACCGTCAGACAGCTCATCACTTTTTTCTTTGCTAGCGACATGCTGATCAGTGTTTTTGGCGTTATCCAGCTGGATGCCGGTTACATCGGCAACCCATGTTTTGGCTTCCGGGAATTCAGCCATCACCTTGCCAACAGGCGTGTCTTTGCCAAACGGGTCATCCCAGTAAACGTAGGCATAACACAGCGCCACCACAACCAGTATCAGAAACAGGTTGCTGAACAGCCAGCCAAACAGTTTGAAAATGAATTTCATGTTATCGAACTCCGTAACAGTTTTCAGTTATCGAGAAGCTTCGCCAGCTTCTTCATTTCACCCGATGCCTTACCCATGGGGTCGAGCTCGAACACCGCCAGTCCTTCGCTGAAGGAGCGGCGGTAAGCAGTGCGCTGGTACAAGCGCACATCCAGCGCCTTGATGTGTTTCAGCATGTTCAGGGCTTCTTCCGCTTCGTCGGTTTCGCGCACGCCGCGATGCGTATCGGCGCGATTGATAAATCCCAGCACTTCGGTGTTGTTATCCGGGTTGATATTGGCCCTGACAATTTTCAGAAACCGCTGGGTTGACCAGATATCCGCCTGACTAGGCTGCACCGGTATCAGCACCCGGTCGGCCAGTGAAATGGCTTTTTCCATGGTCGGCATGTTGACCGCGCTGACATCAGCGATAATCGGCGTTGTATTCGACTTGTCGTCCAGCATGGCTTGCAGCTTGTCGATGTCATCAGAGACTTCAATCACCGGGTCATAGCCGTCCTCGCGCCGCACCTCACAAACATCAATCAGCGTCGCCTGCGGGTCAAAATCAAACGCCATCACGCCGGCGTCATCATGCGCCAGCCATACCGCCAGATTGAACGCGACCGTGCTTTTACCGGTGCCCCCCTTCAGATTGCCGACTACTGTGAACATGCTGTTATTGTCCTGTTGTTTCAGGTTAGTGTTTGACGCTTGCCGGTTTGACGCTTTCAGTACGGTCGGTTTTCGCCACCGCTTCCGGCTTGCCGTCTTCAAAACGCGTATAGTTTTTCGGTATGGCAAACAAGCTGGCTTTCAGTTTTTCGGTTTTGATATTGCGCAGCTCGTCCATCGCGCCGGCGTCGTTCTGCTGACGCACGACAATATTCAGTTTTTCATCAATCCACTGCTCGCCTTTCATGGTGACGCCGGTGGCGCTGACGGCGTGCATTTCCAGCTTGCGCACCTTGCGGCCGTTGATTTCCTGGTTTTCATGCACACTGACATCAAACACCGAGCCATCGGGGTTTTCCTGCCGCAACACCACGCCGAGTTTGCTGTCTATCCACTGAAAAAGATGGCGGTCGTATTTGCCGTCGTTGAAAGTAATCAGCCACTTCTGCGCCTGCCGGCCGTGCATTTTGGTTTGTTTCAGTTTGGTGCATTCGGCCTGCTCGAACACCTTGCATGGATTTGTCAGCGGCTGGCTCTGGCGCACCATCGAGTCCATGGTCTGGCCATCCAGCAGTTTTTTTTCGATATAGCGTTTGTTTTCAGTATCCAGCCAGATCATCTTGCCGGCCTTGTTGTCGAAGATCTGCACCATGGGCGTACCATCTTCAACATATTCAAAGCGCACCTTGTCGTCCTGCCAGTACATGCGCGCATGGCTGAACTGGCCATTGCGTATTTGCACGGCATCGGCTGAAAACGAAACCGCCTGAGACAACAGCGGCAAGGCCGCTAGCATCAGACCGGTCAGAATCGGGGTAATCAGTTTGTTTAACAACATCATCTTACGCTAACAAAACAAAATGCGCGGTGTTGGCGCACACCGCATGTGCGCCAACACCGTCACAAGCACTACTGCCCTGCGGGCGCTGACGGCGCAGCTGCCGGAGGCGGTGGCGGGGGCGCATAGTAACCCGGTGGCGGGCCATACGGACGACCATAAGGGCCGGGGTAACCGCCATAAGGACCGCGACCGCCGTAATAACCGTTGTCATAACGGTTGTAGCCATCCCAGTTGTTGTAGCCATTGCCACGACCCGAGCCACGACCGGAACCGCGACCCTTGCCTTTCATGCCAAATGAAAAGTTGGAATCGAAGTCGCCGTCGACATCGCCGGAACCGTCACCATAACCATCGCCATAGCCGTTGCCATAACCGTTGTTGTTCCAGTTGTTGTTACCCCAACCGGAGCCCGGGCCATCGCCCCACCAGGCATGGGCGCTGGTTGACGCAAGCGTCAGCCCTGCGGCCACTGCTGCTGCTTTTACAAGTGCTTTCATGTGTACACCTCTATCACCCCTCGATTAGAAACGGCATT